>JAWOHK010000189.1:0-8452 GCA_046485205.1 Chloroflexota bacterium
GGGTTTACACCTTCGAAAACAAGGCAGACGGCCTTTACTCGTGGCCGCTGATGTCTATCGACCTGCGGCTATAAATCAACTGGATACCCTCGGCAAACAGCTTGATATTCCCGTTTACAGCGAAGGCGTGTCGGCCAAGCCGGTGGATGTCTGCGCCAATGGAATTAAGCAGGCTGTCTCGACCGGTGCGACGACCGTGATATTGGACACTGCCGGCCGTCTTAACATCGATGAGATGATGATGGACGAAATCCGGGCCATTAAGGCCCGAGTCCAGCCAATTGAGACGCTCCTAGTTGCCGATGCCATGACCGGCCAGGAAGCTGTGCGGGTAGCGACGGATTTCCACCAGGCAGTTGCTTTGACCGGTTTGATCATGACCAAGATCGACGGTGATGCGCGTGGAGGGGCTGCAATATCCATGCGTTCAGTAACCGGCGTGCCGATCAAATTCCTCGGAACCGGTGAAAAGCTCAACGCTATAGAGATTTTTCATCCGGATCGAATGGCCAGCCGCATTCTGGGCATGGGCGATGTTCTGACGTTAATCGAACAAGCTCAATCCGAGATGGATATGGATGAGGCTGAACGAGCCAGTCAACGATTAGTGAGTGGCGAGTTCGATCTGGACGATTTCCTGCGGCAGCTGCAACAAATGAAACGCATGGGGCCGATCGGTAAATTGCTCGAAATGGTGCCGGGGATGAATAAAATGGCTGATGATGTTGATCTTAGTTCGGCCGAGAGCGATCTCAAACGGATTGAGGCGATGATTCAGTCGATGACCCTGACAGAGCGGCGAAACCCACGTATGATCAAGGCTAGCCGAAAAAGACGAATCGCTGGTGGTTCCGGGACGACCGTCCAGGATATCAATATGTTATTGAAGCAGCATCGTGAGATGCAGGAAATGATGAGGCAATTTCAGAAAGGTGGACGTTCGCGGAACGCCCTCAGCTCGTTACTCGGCGGACGTATGTAATAACGCAAGTTTCGGGATAATGTTATACTAAAAATTGTGACGGAGTGATTTTTTAGACATGCTACGAATTCGTTTAAGTCGAACTGGTAAAAAACGACAACCAAGCTATCGTGTGGTGGTAGCCGAAAGAGAAGCCAAGCGCGATGGTCGGGTGGTTGAACGGATCGGGTTCTATAACCCACTGAGCGAGCCGGTGGAGTTTCAGATCCAGGAAGCGCGGGCGTTGTATTGGCTGAGCGTAGGTGCCCAGCCGTCTGATGCTGTGCGAATCCTGCTTGAAAAGCAAGGCACGTACGAACGTCTTGTTCGTGTACGCTCTGGTGAATCCATCGAAAATCTGGTGGCTGAATTCCAGGGAACTCCCGCCGCGATTGCCGAAGCCGGTAAATCTCCGGAGGCAGTGGAAGCGGCCGCGGCTGTGGCCGCGATTGAGGCGGCGACACTCGTTGTTGATGAGGAAGAATAAGGGATTCTATGAAAGACTTGGTTGCCTATATCGTTGAGTCAATTGTCGATGAGCCCGAAGAGGTCCAGGTAGTTGAAGTCCGCGATCGGGCTTCGACGATCGTGGAATTAGCGGTTGCGGCTGAGGACATGGGCCGTGTCATTGGCAAAGGTGGCCGGGTGATAGATTCCATTCGCACCCTGATTCAGATTCGAGCTGCTAAAGACGGCAAGCGTGTCGAGCTGGAGCTTCTGGAAGCAGGTGATTTGCGTTAAGGATTCGGATTTGAACGACAACCTTGAACCGGACAAGAAGGCCGGGCGATCATCAACGAGAGGCTCTGTAGAAAATTCTGCCGAGCCTCGTTTTGTGACTATTGGCCGTGTCACCAAACCCCATGGAGTTCATGGAGAAGTTCGGGTGATGCCACTGACCGATTCACCAGAACGCTTCAACTGGCTTAAATTCGTGTACATCGGCGAAAGTAATCCACGCCGTGTGGCCGTCCTGAGTGCTCGGGGACACCATGATTTTGTGCTATTGCGTCTGGAGGGCTATCAGACACGAGATGCGGTTGAGGAGTTGCGAAACCAGTTTTTGCAGGTTCCTGAAGATGAAGCCATTCCGTTGGAAGAGGGAGAATACTACCTCTTCCAGGCGATTGGTTTGCAAGCGGTTACTGAAAGTGGAGAAGAATTGGGTCGCGTTACCGAGATCCTGGAAACCGGAGCCAACAACGTTTTTGTAATTGCCGGCGCGTCTGGCGATCTATTGATTCCTGATATTCCGGATGTCATTCGTGAGGTTGATGTTGAGAATGGCCGTTTGGTTGTTAGGCCAATACCTGGACTTATTGACGGGTTCGAGATCACCCCGGATTAACGAAACAGATGACAGCCCTTAAATACTGGCTTGGATTCAACTATATCAGCGGTATCGGCCCAGCCAAGGTTCAGGCTTTACTGGGATACTTTGGCTCATTGGATCGAGCGTGGCAAGCCACAGAAAGCCAACTTCACGAAATCGGTTTTGATAATCGAACTATCCATAGTTTTATAGAAGCTCGGTCCAAACTCGATCTTGATGAATATCTGAAAAAAGTTGAGGGAAGTCATGTCCGGGTATTGACTTGGGAAGATGAAGAATACCCTGTAGCTTTGCGAGAAATTCCGGCAGCACCGCCCGTCTTGTTCCTGCGAGGGCAAATGGAGCCGGTTGACCAGTGGTCCATTGCAGTTGTGGGAACCCGCCGGCTCTCTGCATATGGTCGCTTGATGACCCGCGATCTCGTATCGGGTTTAACTCGAAACGGTATCACCATCGTCAGTGGCTTGGCTCGCGGAATCGATGGCATCGCTCACAAAACCGCTTTGGAACAGGGCGGCCGGACGATTGCGGTGCTGGGCTGTGGTATTGACAAGGTGTATCCTCCTGAACATCGCGAGTTGGCCCACGAAATTGTGGACGGACGAGGCGCTATCTTGTCCGATTATGCGTTGGGTACTGAACCGGACAGCAAACATTTCCCGGCCCGCAACCGCTTGATCAGCGGTCTGTCCCTGGGTGTTTTAGTGATCGAGGCGGGAGAGAAAAGTGGCGCCTTGATCACGGCCAAATTTGCGATTGAGCAAGATCGTGATGTTTTTGCCGTACCCGGCAATATTAACAGTCCGGTGAGTGTTGGGCCAAATCGCCTGATTCAACAAGGGGCTAAATTAGTCATGAGGATCGAGGATATCCTGGAAGAATTGAATTTACGGATGATAGCCGAAAAAGCGGCCGCGCATGTCATCCTTCCAGATACCCCCGAAGAAGCTTCTTTACTGACCTCTCTTTCCTCCCAACCTTTACATATCGACGAACTCGGACGTCTGACAGGATTACCCAGTAGCATTGTCAGCAGCACCTTAACTCTGATGGAGTTAAAGGGTATGGTGCAGCAAGTCGGTGGTATGAATTATGTCAGAATTCGGGAACCGGATTTGATTTACGACACCGGTCCGACAGAGGAGTAATTAGTTACCATGCGCATCATTATTTTTGCCGGTGGAGCAGGACTCAGGCTGTGGCCCATCAGCCGGCAAAATTCGCCGAAGCAATTTGAACCCATCGTAGGCGATCAATCGACCTTGCAATTAGCGTTTAACCGCGTCGCTTCCCGCTACGGTGCGGACAACATATTTGTAGCGACAAACATCAACTATCTTGAGATAGTCAGGGGACAGCTCCCAGACCTACCGGCGAGTAACATTATTGCTGAGCCGGCCCGGCGAGACCTTGGCCCCGCTGTGGGGTTAGCGATGGCTCATTTGGCAGCTCACGGCGAAAATGAGCCGGTCGCCATTCTATGGAGCGATAACTATATTGAAAACGTTCCTAAGTTCCTTGGATTGTTGAATGCTGCTGAGACTCTCGCCCGCTCTCGCGATGCAGATATCCTATTTATTGGCGAGACACCGCGTTTCGCCAATGAAAATTTGGGGTGGATTGGAATCGGGGAATTCGGTGGACGAGTAGATGACTTGCCTTATTACGCGTTCAAGTCTTTAACTTATCGACCATCCCTTGAAAGGTGCCAGCAAATGTTTGAGGCCGGTGCGCATGTGTGGAACACCGGCTTTTTTGTAACCACGCCGTCCTATATTCGCGAATTGTACCGCCTATTTTCTCCCAATATGTGGAGCCAGCTCCAAATGATTGAGAAGTCCATCGGTTCGCCCCGGTATGAACAAATACTAGCCGATATATACCCTGAAATGGAGTCGATCAGTTTCGACGATGCTATCCTCACTCACCTGGACCACGAAAAGGCGCTCGTACTACATAGTGACATGGGTTGGAGCGACCCCGGCACACTTTACGCGCTAAAAGAAGTACTGAATCCCGATCCGGAAGCGAATGTGACGAAAGGAATGGTCATCGACACCGCATCCAAGGATAGCCTTATCTATAATTATGGATCGGGAAAACTACTCGTCGCTGTAGGACTGGAAGGTCTGATCGTGGTGAATACCGACGACGCTATGCTGGTTGTTCATAAAGATAACATCCCTCTGGTTAAGAAAGTCATAAGTGGCCTTCAGAATACCGAGCTGGAATCCTTTACCTAGATTAGTATGATTAAGTGATGGAAAACGAAATACTTGAAGGTTACTGCTTTAAATGCAGAGAAAAGCGGCCAATGGAAAACCCACGCGCGGAGTGGGCCGCGAATGGATCGCCGGGCACGCGAGGAACGTGCCCTGTTTGTGGCGGTACGATCTATAAACAGGGACGTACCGCGGTCCATGAATCTTTGCCGAAACCGGAAATTGCTCCTCGGCCTAAGGCTACTAAGGCTAAGGCAAAAAAGAAAACCACCAGTTCGCGAAAGAAATCGTCTAATGGCCAGGTAAAATCAGGCGGAAAGTTGGTCGTGGTTGAATCGCCGGCCAAGGCGCGGACGATCGGTCGTTATCTTGGTCGTGATTATGTAGTCAAGTCCAGCTTGGGCCATGTGCGAGATTTGCTGAAATCTCGTTTAAGCGTCGATGTTGAGAATAATTTCACCCCGGAATATCGGGTGCCGAACGATAAACGCGCGGTTGTTAAGGATTTGAAAGAGGCGGCCGGTAAGGCCAAGGAAATATATCTGGCTACCGACCTCGATCGAGAGGGTGAAGCGATTGCCTGGCATCTGATGGAAGCGGCTGAAATGGATCCCTCGCGGACGAAACGGGTTGTCTTTCAGGAAATTACCGAGCCTGCAATCCGGGCTGCATTTCAGGAACCGCGGGATATTGACATGGATAGGGTTGAGGCTCAACAAGCCCGGCGCGTGCTCGACAGGTTAGTCGGATACCAGCTAAGTCCGTTGCTGTGGCGCAAGATCCACGGCCGGTTGTCGGCCGGACGAGTCCAGTCCGTTGCCGTTCGCTTGGTGGTAGAACGTGAAAGGGAAATCGATGCCTTCGATCCACAAGAATACTGGACGATAGACGCCGAACTTAGCCAAGTTAAATACCAGACACTCACCCGCAGCAACGGCGCCGAACGACCCTCATTTCTTGCCCGATTTCATAAATACGAAGGGGACGACCCGGTATTGGACAGTGAGGCGCGCGTACAGCCACATCTGACCGCTTTGGAAAGAGCGGAATGGCAGGTCGGGGATGTTAATCTTGGGAAGCGCGTACGGCGTCCCTCAGCACCCTTTACAACCAGCACTCTTCAACAAGATGCCTCGCGGCGTTTGGGATTGGGCACGACGCGAACCATGCGAATCGCTCAGGAACTTTATGAAGGGGTTAACGTCGGCGGCGATGACATCGGCTTGATCACATACATGCGAACGGATAGTGTGGCGGTAGCCGGAAGCGCTCAAGTAGAGGCCAAATCTTTTATTCTAAGCGAGTACGGCGAAGATTATCTGCCGGACAAAACGCCCGTATACAAGACGCGATCCAAATCGGCCCAGGAAGCTCATGAAGCCATCCGTCCCACATCAGTGGACCGAACACCGGCGAGTCTCAAAGCTCATTTATCCAAGGATCAATTCCGCCTCTATAAGTTGATCTGGGAGCGCTTCGTGGCCAGTCAAATGGCTCCGGCCGTCTACAACACCGTATCAGTCGACATTTGGGCCGGCCTTAACGATGTGCCAACAAAGAAGAGGCCCTATCTGTTCCGTTCAACCGGTTCATCACTGGCATTTCGCGGGTTTCTGGCTGTTTATGGCACCGAAGATCCCGATGAAGAAAACGACAATGGTGCAACCACAGGATTATCACGCGTTCCGACTGATATAGTCGCGGATGAGATCGTCGATCTCTTGCAACTGTTACCTGAACAACATTTCACCCAACCACCGCCTCGTTTCTCAGAGGCTATGTTAGTGAAAGCCTTAGAGGACCATGGAATTGGTCGGCCCAGCACCTATGCGTCGATCATTTCCACTATTCGAGATCGCGGCTATGTTGAGCTTGAACAGAAGCGGCTCTATCCAACCGAAATTGGCGCAATCGTCACGGATATGCTGGTCCAATATTTCCCGGATGTCCTTTCGGTAGATTTTACGGCCCGTTTAGAGGATGAACTGGATGAGATCGCTGGCGGTAAACCCTGGGTCCCGGTCATCGATGAATTTTATAGCAAATTCTCGGCCGATATGGCAATCGCAGACGAGGCCCTTCCTAAACTCGATCTAAAGAAAGAGCCGGAATTGGTAGGGCGGGATTGTCCTTTGAGTGGACATCCGTTGGTATATCGCCGAGGACGATATGGGCGTTTCATTGGTTGCAGTAATTTTCCGGGCTGCCGTTATACAGAACAGGTCCTGGTCAAAGTCGGCGTTACTTGTCCCAAGTGCGGAGGCGATTTGATCGAAAAACGTACAAAACGAGGGCGTGTTTTCTATGGATGTGCCAGTTACCCTGATTGCGATTGGACAAACTGGAAAAGACCGATTCCCCAACCCTGTCCGGTTTGCCATGGGGTGATGGTCCTGGAAAACAAGGATACTGCAAAGTGTACCCATTGCGAGCATACGGAATCGGTGGTAACCCCGTTCCCGGATTTGCAGCCGGATGTCGCGTCTGATTAACTGAAAATAAGACAAACGGGGGGAGCCTCCTCGCTGTCTTCACGGCTTCTTAACTGTAACGCAGAATGTAACGCTTGGTCTCTACCATGATGGTTAGTGCGGCTGAAATGGACCATGGTGTTGCCTAAATTTGCCATGTAATAGACCGGGGCTTGGGAGTGCGCAATTATTATCCCTAGGTCAACCCTCAGCTGACAAGACGCAAATCTAAAATCATGCAAAGATTCAAGACAAGGTCGATAGCCTTGATGCTCTTCGTATTGCTTGTTGCCTCGATCGGATTTTGGCATCGGAGCAAGAGCCTCGCTGCCTCGAGTGATGCGCAGAGGATTGAAGTCTACATGCCAATTCTTCACATCCGGTCTTCGGTCCCCACCACCGATTTGCGCATTGTCCATATGGGTCTTTATCAATCGGTTCAGAATGCCATGAACGGCATAACTCTGGTCGCTGGGAAACCGGCTGTCCTGCGTATTTATGCCCAGGCCATCAACAATGACGGATCGAATATTCAATCGGAAGTTACCGTCAGAGCCTACCAAGGGGATAATTACCTGGGATCAGTCAAATCTGGAAAGCAACCTATTCCCACACAGCCGACATCTCAAGATTTTAACAGCACGTTTAACCTCGATTTACCCGAGGAGTGGCTCCATGGTCGATTGAAACTAATCGCTACGATAGATAATGGCGACTGGGTTTCGGAGCTTAATGAAGCTAACAACAGCGCCGAGCACGAATTTAATTTTCAAGCCGTTCCGCCCTTGAATCTTACAATCGTGCCGATTGTTTACACCGATTCCCGTCTTGGCATCACATACCATCCGACTCTCGGTGACCCGATCAGTGAATGGCTTCGTTCGGCCTATCCCGTGGCTCAGGTGAACGTCAGCCATCACGCACCATATAATTTCACAGGGGACCTTTCCCGCCCCGGTGACTGGCAACGCCTACTGGAAGGATTGACTTCCCTGTGGGCAGTTGAAAAAGGTTTCGGCTCGCCGGAGTTATTCTTTGGTTTGATTCCGACGAATGGCCCGCAAGGTAGTTGGTTTCAGAGCGGCATCGCCGGATTAGGGTGGATTGGGCAACGGGTAGCCATTGGCCTTGATTTAGGTGAAGAGACGGCAGTGCTAGCCGCCCACGAGATCGGACATAACTTCGGCCGCCGTCATGCTCCTTGTGGAAATCCGAATAATGTCGATCCGCATTTTCCTTATCCTAACGGCTCAATTGGCGTCTTCGGCTTCGATACCCAGGAAACCATGCTTCTCAACCCCAATCATGCCCGTGATTTTATGAGCTACTGCGGTCCGGAGTGGGTTTCAGACTATACCTATGAGGCCCTTATTCAGGATCAGCTCACGCGCGGTGGCCGCGTGGGGACGATAGCCGATGGCTTTTTAGTTCGTGCAAGCCTGGAAGATGACCTTTTATCGATCTT
>JAWOHK010000193.1:0-7171 GCA_046485205.1 Chloroflexota bacterium
TGACCATTAACCACAACGGCGACGGCCAGCCCTTCGAGGTTTTCATCCAGACGGCCAAGGCCGGTAGCGACACGGCCGCCGTTTCCGAGGCCATCGGTCGCCTGCTCAGTTACGTCCTGCGCCTGGCCTCGCCTGTCTCGCCACGCGATCGGTTAAAGGACATGGTCAACCAGTTGAGCGGCATCGGCGGCGGGCGACCATTGGGTTTTGGCCCGCAACGCGTGCTGTCGTTGCCGGATGGTGTGGCCCAGGTGCTGGCCGATTTTCTGGACAGGACGACCGAAGAACAGGAATCAACCCCTGCCAACGCGAAATCAAACGGGCATGCTGCTTCGATGCCGGGTCAGATCCAGACGGAACAAAACGCCTTACCTGTAACTGTTGTCGGCGACCTATGCCCGGATTGCGGCACGGCCTCAATGGTAAATGAGGAAGGCTGCCGCAAGTGTAAGAGTTGCGGCTACAGCGAGTGTTAGCAGTAGGCAGTATTCGGTATTCAGTATCCGGCGGGTAGGGAATCCACCGGATACTGAATACTCCATCAAAATGCCCAACCGCATCTACGAGCAGTATGAAATCGGTGAGCGCGTCGAGATCGTCTTTTCTCATTTGGGCGAGAACGAGTGGCGGCTGGCGGTCGTCTTACGCGCCGACCCACCCGGCCTCTGGGTGCAAACGACCGACGGGCAGCAGTGGTTCATGACCAATACTTACCGCATTCGGCCATCGAAAACCACAGATTCATCTGAAGTGGCCGATTGAGCTATCAACTATCTGTCTGATCTGTTAAACCGGCCGATACTTGTCCCCGATGCAATTCAACATCTTCGACCCGGCTTTTCGCGCCGACCCATACCCGGTCTATGCCCGGTTCCGCGAATCAGACTCCGTCCATCGGGGCCGGCCGCCGACGCCGGGCGAGCACGAGACCGGCTGGTGGTATCTGTTTCGCTATGCCGACATCGCCAGCGTGCTGAAGGACCCGCGCTTCGGCCGGGCCATCGCGCCCGCCCTCGATGAACTGCCACAGCCCGTGCCGCCGGAAGAGCGCGAACCGTTTTGGGACCTCTATGCCCAGTGGACGCTGGCATTGGAACCACCCGACCAAACCCGCCAGCGAGCGCTCCTCAATCACGCTTTCACAGCTCAGATGATCGAAGCCTTGCGGCCGGATATTCAGGCCCTGGCGGATGGATTACTGGATGAATTAACCCGCCGAGAGCAGTTCGATGTAGTGGCTGATTATGCCTTTCCCCTGACCTTGGCGGTCATCTCCGAATTAATCGGCATTCCCCCTCGCGACCGGGAGCGCGTCAAGAATTGGTCCTTGACGATCGCCGCCGTTCTCGACTACAAGCCAACCTGGGACATCATGGCCGAGGGGAACCGGATGGCGGTCGACTTTGCGGGTTATCTGGCCGGGGTTGTCGAAGCGCGCCGCAGCCGGCCGCGAAATGACTTGATCAGCCGTTTGCTGGCAGCCATCGAAGGCAGCGAGCAGTTAGGTGAGGATGAACTCATCTCGCTTTGCGTGATGCTGCTTTTTGCCGGGCATGAGACGACCGTGAATCTCATCTCGGCGGGGACTTTCCTGCTTCTCTCTCATCCAGATCAGTTATCGATTTTCCACGACCGACTTGACCTGACCGGCGCGGCCGTTGATGAGTTTCTGCGCTTCCACAGCCCTATCCAGGCCACATCACGCATGGCATACGCCGATGTAGAAATCAGCGGCCGGCTCATTCGGCGCGGCGAGTCAGTTACGCTGTTGCTCGGCTCGGCTAACCGCGATCCATCGATCTTCTCCCACCCGGACCGGTTGGAAATCGCCAGGCGGCCCAATCGCCACCTGGCCTTCGGCCGGGGGATTCACTACTGCCTGGGCGCGCCGCTGGCTGTCGCCCAGGGTGGAATTGCCTTGCGGTCGATCCTGACCCGCTTCCCCCGATTATCTCTGGTCGATCCTGGACCGGAATGGACAGAAACATTCGGATTTCGCGGACTTAAGACACTTCCGCTAAAACGCTTCTGACGGGTTAGAAGTGACGCTTCTTTTACTGAAATCAATGTTGCCTAAACCGATAATCGGTCTTATGATGGGCGACCTGCCAGGATGAGTGGCATAGGCGACTTGGTTGTAACCCGATTTAGTGATGTGGCTCAGTCTGGCCGGGCAGTCAATCAGCAAAACCGTTCTCGGACTGGATAATCAAACAAGGAGTCCCCTTATGAGTTCACTTCCTTCGCGCGCCAATGTGGTCATTATTGGGGCCGGCATCGTCGGCAACAGCATGGCTTACCATCTTGCCCGGCTGGGCTGGAAGGATATGGTTCTGCTGGATAAGGGACCACTCCCTAACCCCGGTGGCTCCACCGGACATGCCTCGAATTTCATTTTCATTGTGGATCATTCCAAAGAGATGACCAAATTCACACTGGATAGTGTGCGGCAGTACCAGGAGTTGGGGGTGTTCATTGAAAGTGGCGGTATTGAGGTAGCCCGCACCAAGGAGCGAGTCGAAGAACTCAAACGGCGAATCGCGGCCGGCAAGTCGTGGGGCGTCGATAGTGAAATCATCTCCCCTGCCGAAGTGAAGGACAAAGTCCCCTTCATCAATGAAAAGGTCTTCAAGAGCGCGTTCTATACCCCCAGCGTCGGCACGGTCGACTCGCTGCGGGCCGGCACCCTCATGCGCGAATACGCCCAATCGCAGAACGCGCTGCAAGTGTTTCCCAAGGTCGAGATCACCGGCGTGGATGTAGTCAATGGGCGTGTGCGGGGGGTACGTACGTCGCAGGGCGATATCCAGGCGGACTATGTTCTCATTTGCTGCGGCATTTGGAGCCCGCGCATCGCCCAGATGGCCGGGGCTTCTATCCCCCTCACTCCGGCGGTTCACCAGATGGTGAGCGTCGGGCCGATTCCAGTATTGGCCGAAAAACCGGGCGAGATTAACTACCCGATCGTTCGCGATGTCGACTTCAACTCCTATGAGCGGCAACACGGCAGTGACATGGAGGTCGGCTCCTATGACCACCGCCCCATCCTCATGGATCCGGATGACATCCCACCGATAGAGAAAGCTGCCCTGTCACCGACTGAAATGCCCTTTACGCAAGATGATTTCGAACTGTCGATGGAACGCGCCCTGGAACTCATGCCCTTCCTGGGCGATTACCAGATCCGCTATGCAATTAACGGTCTGCTGTCCCTCACACCGGACGGCTTTCCGCTCATCGGGGAAACCCCTGAGGTCAAGGGATTATGGTCTGTGGCCGCCATCTGGATTAAGGAAGCGCCGGGCATTGCCCGCGCGGTCGCCGAGTGGATGACCGACGGCGCGCCGGAGATCGACCCCACCTCTTCTGATATCGCCCGCTTCTACGATCACCAAAAGACCTGGTCTCACATTCGCGCCCGTGCCGCCGAAGGGTTCAACAAGACCTACGGCATCGTCCATCCCCGCGAGCAATGGAACAGCAACCGCCAGGTGCGCCTGACTCCCTATTATGATCGCGAGAAAGACCTGGGCGGCGTATTCTATGAAGCCGCCGGTTGGGAGCGGCCGATGTGGTACGAATCGAACGCCGACTTGCTGGACCAATACCGCGAACAGGTGATGCCGCGCCGCGATGAGTGGGACGCGCGCTGGTGGTCGCCCATCATCAACGCCGAACACCTGGCCCTGCGAGAGGGAGCGGGACTCATTGACCTGAGCACCTTTGCCATCTTCGATATCACCGGCCCTGGCGCGCTGGATTACCTGCAAAAGATGGCTGTTGCCCAGATGGATGTGCCGATCGGCCGGGTGGTCTATACCTCGCTGCTTAACACGGTCGGCGGTATCAAGGCTGACCTGACCATTATGCGCCTGGCACACAACCACTTCCGCGTCGTCACCGGCGGTCTGGACGGCATGCGCGACAAGAAGTGGTTCACCGATCATCTGCCGGAAGATGGCTCGGCCCAGCTGGCCGACCTGACATCCGCCTGGTCGGCCCTGGGTGTGTGGGGGCCCAAAGCGCGCGACATCGTTCAATTGGCCACCGACACCGATCTCTCCAACGACGCCTTCAAGTTTGCCACCTGTCGCTGGATCGACATCGGCCCCGTACGCGCTTTAGCCTCGCGTATCTCCTATGTCGGCGAATTGGGATGGGAGATTTACATCCCCATCGAACAGGGCGCGCGATTGTGGGACCTGTTGTGGGACGCGGGACGGAAGCACGACATAGTTCCCGTGGGCGCGGGCGTCTATGGAACGACCGCAAGGCTGGAGAAAGGGTATCGCGCCTATGGCAACGAACTGGAGCAGGAGTATAACCTGGTGGAGGCGGGCATGGACCGGCCGAAGGTCAAGGCCCAGGATTTCATCGGCAAAGAAGCCTACCTCAAGCAGCGCGATCAAGCGCCGGCGGCCATCCTATGCACGCTCACCGTCGAGGACAATACCGCTCCGTCCAACGGCATCCAGCGGTCCATGACCGGCCGGGAACCTATCCTGACCGGCGACGGGCAACCGATCGAAGACGCCCACGGCCGCCGCTCCTATGTTACTAGCGCCGGATCCGGCCCGTCGGTGGGCAAGACGATCCTCATGGCCTATTTGCCGCCCCAATATGCCAAGCGGGGCACCAATCTATTGGTCGAATATTTTGGCGATCATTTTCCGGTGAAGGTGGCCGTGGCCGGGAACGAACCGCTGTTCGATCCCAGGAATGAACGGATGAAAGGGTAAGAGGAAACGCTTATGAACATCCTGGTCTGTGTCAAGCGTGTTCCGGCAACGGGCGGCAAGATCGCCCTGACAGCCGATGAGCAGGAGGTCGACACACGCTTCCTCGGTTTTACAATCAGCCCGCACGAAGAGTGCGCTGTCGAGGAAGCTATTCGGCTCGTTGAAAAGCATGGCGGGGCGGTGACGGTGCTGACGCTCGGCCCGGAGGTCGCTGTCGAGCAATTGCGCGACGCGATGGCTATGGGCGCTGAGCAGGCGATCCTCCTCGAATCGGGCGATCATGAATGGGACGGCGGCGCGACGGCCGGGGCAATTGTCGAGGCGATCCAAACAGACGGCCAGTCCTATGACCTGCTGCTCTTTGGCAACGAGTCGGCCGACGCTGCGGGACATCAGGTCGGCATCCGCGTGGCTCACGCCCTGGGCCTGCCCGTCATCACCGGGGTTAAAGCCCTGGATGTCGACGGCGACAAGGTGACAGCCCATCGTCCTGTAAAGGGTGGCTGGGAATCCTATGAGCTCACCTTTCCGGCTGTCTTGACGGTTAAGGAGGGTATCAACCTGCCCCGCTATCCGACTTTTCACGGGCGAATGAAAGCCAAGAAACGAGAAATTCAGCGCTTTACTCCGGAGTGGGCCGGCAATGAATTGGAAAAAGTACGGCTGATTACCCCGCCGGTGATGGGGCAGTCGGCGGTCATGGTATTAGGGAACGGAGCGGAAGCGGCACCGCGGACCATCGAAATCTTGCGCGAGCTGAAACTAGTGAGATGAGGACCGGATCATGATACTTACTTTCATCGAACACGGGTCGGGCGAGGTGAACCCGCTCTCGCTGGAGGCGCTGGGACTGGGGCGGCAACTGGCCGGGCAACTCGACGCGCCCCTGGAAGCCGTTCTGATCGGTTCCGCCAGCCCTGAGCTCGCCGAGACACTGCGTCTGCACGGCGTGAGTCGTGTGCATGGAGTCGTTGACGAACGCCTTGACCCCTACCTGCCGGAAGCCTGGGCGCATAGTCTGGCCGAACTGATCGGGTCATTGTCGCCGCGGCTGTTCCTCGCCGGCGGCAGCGAGCGGGGCAACGAATTGATGGCCCATGTAGCCGCGAGCCTGAATTTGGCGCTGGCGGTGAATTGCCAGTCGGTCGAGGCGGGCGATCCGTTTCAGGTGATCCGCCAGCGATGGGGAGGCAGTTTACTCGAGGAAGCGCATCTATCCGGAGCGATCAAGCTGCTGACTACTGCCCCGAACGCTTTCGTTGCGGCGGCCGAACCCGTGCCCGAGATCGCCGTCCAAGAGGTGGCCCCCATGCTACCGGACACCGTATTTCGGGTAAAGGCCGTGCCGCCACCCACGACCGAGGAAGACCGGATTTCGCTGGGGGAGGCACGCGTGGTCATTGGCGGCGGCCGTGGCGTGGGCAGTGCGGACGGTTTCCAAACTCTGGAAGAATTGGCCGATCTGCTTGGTGGCGCGGTCGGCTGTTCGCGAGCCGTGACGAGCCTCGGCTGGCGGCCGCATGCCGAACAAATCGGCCAGACCGGCGAGCGCATCACCGCCGATCTATACATCGCCTGTGGCATCAGCGGAGCGATGCAGCATATTGTCGGGGCGAAAGGGGCCAAGCATATCCTGGCCATCAATACCGATCCGGATGCCACCATCATGCTCTATGCCGATTATGCCATTATCGGCGATTTACACGCGGTGTTGCCGGCCATCGTTGAGGAAGTCAAGAGAGCGGCCGCGGACTAAGATGCACAATCCGGGGCGATTGAAACCGAGCGAATTGCCCATTGACAATCTCCCCGCGCCTGTTTATGATTCCCCCCAATGGTAAATTACACGACTCAGCCCTCGCCGCGACGCCCGCGCCCGCCCCGGACCACAGGTCTGGTGCTTGAGGTTGCCTGAGTCGAACCCACATCGACAAGGTGAAACCGACCGCCAGACCTCGCAAGGGTCTGGCGGTTTTCTTTTTGAGGAGATAAATGATCAAGGTTGGTATCTACGGCGCAACGGGTTACACAGGACTGGAACTGGTCCGGCTCCTGCAGCGCCATCCCGCGGCCGAGATCGTCTTCGCCACCTCGCAGTCCCAAGCGGGCAAGACATTGCGGCAATTGTTTCCGGCCGCGCCGGCGCTGCCGTTGGTGCCCGGGGCGGACGCACCAGTCGACAACGCCGACGTTGTTTTCCTGTGCCTGCCCCACGCCGCCGCGGCCGAGACGGCGATGACCGCCCTGGCCGCCGGGAAGCGGGTGATCGATCTGAGCGCTGACTTCCGCCTGCGCGATGCCGCTGTCTATTCCAACTGGTACGCCCATAACCATCCCGCGCCGGAATTATTAGCCGAAGCGGTCTACGGCCTGACCGAAGTTTACCGCGATGAACTGCCCGGCGCGCGCCTGGTCGCCAACCCCGGTTGCTA
>JAWOHK010000284.1:0-4554 GCA_046485205.1 Chloroflexota bacterium
GCCGGTTGTTGCGCCCACCGTTGACGTTAGCGATCTGCCAGATGCCCCACTTGCCATCGGCGCGGTTTCGAGGACCAGCTCTCCTCGGCCAAGAAGTGCGGCCACATGGGCGGTAAGGTTTTGGTGCCGACCCGCGAATTTATCCAGAAGCTGGTGGCGGCCCGGCTGGCGGCCGATGTGATGGGCGTGCCGAGCATCGTCATCGCCCGCACCGACGCCAACGGCGCGCAACTGCTGACCAGCGACGTAGACCCCAACGACCAGCCCTTCTGCACCGGCGAGCGGACGGTCGAGGGCTACTATCGCATTGAGGGCGGGCTGGAGTGCGCCATCAGCCGCGGCCTGGCCTACGCTCCCTATGCCGATATCATCTGGTGCGAGACGGCCCATCCCGATCTGGACGAGGCGCGGCAATTCGCCGACGCCATTCATGAGAAGTTCCCCGGCAAGCTGCTGGCCTACAACTGCTCGCCGTTGTTCAACTGGCGGCGCAATCTGGAGGAGGCCGACATCGCCAAATTCCAGCGCGAGCTGGGCAAGATGGGCTACGCTTTCCAGTTCGTGACCCTGGCCGGCTTCCATACCCTCAACGCATCCATGTTCGAGCTGGCCGTGGGTTACAAGGACCACGGCATGGCCGCCTACTCGCAGTTCCAGCAGCGGGAATTCAAGATGGAAGAGGAGCACGGTTTTAAGGCCATCAAGCACCAGAGTTTCGTCGGTGCGGGCTATTTTGACGAGGTGCAGGTGGTCGTCTCTCAGGGCGAGTCCTCGACTGTCGCTCTGAAAGGCTCGACCGAAGAAGAGCAGTTCAAAGAGGCGGTGCCGGCCCACTAGACCGGGCACTTGCTCCATTTCAATTCTCCTTCAGTGGAAGGGGGCGGCCGAGCGGCCGCCCCCTTCGCGTTGGGCCAGGGGACGGTCGCTGCGTGGCTTTCACTCGCCGCGGAGCGGGGAGATTCGATTCAGAGTCCGACCCACTTGTGCCCCGGCCTTCGCTCACTCAAGCCAGTTGGCGATTTCGACGCCCTCGAACGGAGTGAAGTCGGCCGTGTTGGAAGTTACGAGCGTCAACCCCGCTGTCACGGCGATAGCCGCGATCTGGCCATCGGCGAACGACGGCAGCCGCCCCAAGGTCGCGAATCGCGCCCGTTCGGTTGCGTGCCAGCGGGCCGCGCCTTCGTCGTAGGGCAAGATGGGGATCGTTGGCCAGACCACTTCGAACAGATACTGCTCGATAGCTGTTCGCCGCCTCGATTCGGGCAAACGAGCCATGCCATAAAGTAACTCGTGCCAGACAACGGCCGCGATGGCCAGCCGGCCCTCATGTTCCCGAATTCGAACCAGCAGGTTCTCGTTTGGGACCGGGCGCAGCGGCTCCGAAATAGCGTTGGTATCCAGCAGGAACGCGAGCGTCACCACTCAACCTCGCGCCCCGGCGCGTCATCGCGCGTGCCGTCGAACACGTCCGGGCCAAGGTCGAGCGAGGCCAGATCGACCGCCGACCGGAAACGATCCAGCGCCATCGCGAACGAACCACCGGGCGAGATCAGCCGCCGGTATTCGTCGACAGAAAGAATAACGGCCACCGGCCGGCCGCGACGAGTGAGTTCAACGGCGGCGGTCGTCTCCACGTCGCGGACGATGGCCGTGAGCCGGTCGCGGGCCTCGGCCAGGGAATAGCGGCGCAAACGGTTCGTATTGGGCATCAATCGCTCCTTCATGGCTATGTAGATGGCTATATTATAGCGGCCGGCAGGTTGTGGCGCAACCGAGGGGACCGCCTATTTGCAACTAATCATACAGGTGGGACAGCGCGGTAATGGCAAGAGGAGGGCGGGACAACCGGCGACCCACGCCCCGGCTATCGGACGAGGCGCCATGCGCCGGTTGTCCCACCCCTACATTTCCTGAAGGGATGAAAAATTCGCGATCATCCGCGTTGGAATCGGCGTCCATCAGCGTTCCATTTCGCCCCGCGCGATCCATTTAGACGCCCACCATGCCTTCGGCTATACTTGCGCCAATCGATCGCCATGAGCCCTAGCAACACCGACCTGCGCAAGTTCATCAATCAGTTCTTCAGCGACGAAGAACTGGAGACATTCTGCTTCGATTATTTCCGCGAAGTCAGCGATGACTTCGGCAGCGGCATGAGCAAAAACCGCAAGGCGATGCGGCTGATCGCTTACTGTGAGAGCCGCGGCGTGCTTGATAACCTGTGGGCCAACCTGAAGAAGGAGCGACCGACGCCGTGGCGCGAGCAATTCGGCGCGAAGGCGGTCGTGGTTCAACCGGCGATCGTCCAAGCCGGCAGCGTTCCCGACCACGAGCGCGAACCGCGGCAGGTGTTCATCAGCCACGCCAAAGAGGACGCCGAATTCGCCCGGCAGCTGGCGGCCGACCTGCGGGAGGAGGGCTGGCGGGTGTGGATCGCCCCCGACAGCATCCGGCCCGGCGAGAAGTGGGTCGAGGCCATCAACCGCGGGCTGGAGACGAGCGGCGTCTTCGTCGTCGCCCTGACCCCGGCGGCCGTCGCCTCGCGCTGGGTAAACTTCGAAACCAATGCGGCCATCGACATGCACCAAGAAGAAGAAATCCGGCTGGTCACACTCGACGTGGTCGCCTGCCGCCTGCCCGTCCTCTGGCGGCAGTTGCAATATGTCACTTTCCGCAACAGCTACGAGACCGGGCTGGACAAACTGCTCCACTGGCTGGACGGCGAACCCGTAGCTGTAGAGGCGGGTCTCAGACCCACCCCTACACCGTCGATTCAAGTTAAGGAGCGCGAGGCAAAACCGTCGCAGCCCGCTGCCGATCCCGACCGCCACGTACACGCCAAGACCGGCATCGAGTTCATTCGCATCCCCGCCGGGCCGTTTCTCTATGGCTCGGCCGATAGCGATGAGATGGCTAGTGATGACGAAAAACCGCAACGGACGATCGACCTGCCGGAATACTGGATTGGCCGCTATCCGGTGACAAACGCTCAATTCGCTCGTTTTATCCAGGCCGTCGGATACAAAACGACGGCCGAATCGAAAGGGGATGGCTGGGGTTGGACCGGAAGCGAATGGGATCAAATCAAAGGGGCTGATTGGCGGCACCCGCGCGGGCCAAAATCATCGATCGACGGCAAGGACGACCATCCGGTGGTGCAGGTCAGCTGGGATGACGCCAAAGCCTTCTGCGATTGGGCCGGGCTGGTCTTGCCTTCCGAGGAACAATGGGAAAAGGCGGCGCGGGGCGCGGATGGCCGCTGCTGGCCGTGGGGGAATGAGCCGCCGACCGACCAGTATTGCAATTTCAACATGAACGTCAAGGATACGACGCCGGTTGGCCGTTACTTACCGCTGGGCGACAGCCCCTACGGCTGCGCCGATATGGCCGGCAATGTCTGGGAGTGGACGGGGTCGTGGTTTGACACACAGCAAACGCGGCGCGTGGTGCGCGGCGGGTCGTGGGACAACGATCAGCACTTCGCGCGCGCGGCCTATCGCAACCTCAGCCTTCCGAACTACCGTAACCTCGTTATCGGTTTCCGGGTGGTGCGCCGGCCCCCATCTCAGGCGCTCTGAACTCTGCCGGCGCGCGAGCGGTAGCGGAGCGCGCCTCGCCTGACTTGCGGTCCAACCCCCGTTAACCGTCGCTATCCCTATACCGCCGGCTTTCCGCGATGAAATCCAGAATGTTCGCGGTGGTGAGTGAGCCTTAACTCGACCCCGGCGACGGCTTCTTCGACTTCGTTCACATTTACTTAAAGGATCGCCCGATCTGGGCCCGGCCGCGCCGGGGTCGCGTATAATCCGGACCCATGCACCGCTTCGTCTGGGCCTTCCTGGCCGCGCTCCTGCTCCTCTCCGCCTGCCGTGGCGACGCGCCGACACCTCCGGCAACACCGCCCCCAATGACAGCCGGTGCGACCCGGCTGGCGGACGACGGACCACAGACGACGGACGATAGAACGCCGGTAACCAGTGGGAAAGCCACATCCGGCAACCAGGTCTTCGTCCCCGTCGCGCCTGGCGATATGGCTGTGCCGGAGCCGACGGTTGAACCGGCGCTCGCTTATCCGTCGGGACCTGCCGTCACGGAAGACCCTGTTTCACCGAGCCCCGGCCCGCCCACGCCAACCCCCGAACCGGAATACCCCGCCTACACCGGCCCGCCGCTCGACCGCGACCAGATCGGCCTGCAGGTCTATCTCCACCGCCAGGATATGCGCGACATCGTCCGCCACCTGGAAGCGCTGGATGCC
Source organism: Chloroflexota bacterium (assembly GCA_046485205.1). Taxonomy (GTDB): domain Bacteria; phylum Chloroflexota; class Anaerolineae; order Promineifilales; family Promineifilaceae; genus Promineifilum. Next base: position 4,259 of record JAWOHK010000284.1, read on the forward strand.
GGTTGGGTCAAGACGCAGGTCTCATGGAAGCTCCACGAGCCGCGGCCCGGCGAATACGACCCCGAACTGTTCGGCGAGCTCGACCGGCTGGTCGACGCCGCCGCCAATCACAACATCAAGCTGCTGCTCAGCGTCAGCAAGGCCCCCGATTGGAGCCGGCCGGCGACCGAGGAAGACGGCCCGCCGTCGGACTATGGCCGCTTCGAAGACTTCATGCGCTACCTGGCCACGCGCTACCAGGGCCGGGTGGCCGCCTACGAGCTGTGGAACGAGCCCAACCTGCGCCGCGAGTGGAA
>JAWOHK010000302.1:0-7847 GCA_046485205.1 Chloroflexota bacterium
TTCTTCCCCAACCGCTGCGCCGACGGTTGACGAAGCATCAAACCAGCCGGTTCGTGGTCAGGCTCAGGTGGACGAAGTAGAAGTATTGATCTTGGAATCTTTTCCGGTTCAGGTCAGTGTAATCGCGCGGGGCGAATTGCCGGATTCGTGTACGCGAATCGATGAGATCATCAGCCAGCGCGCCGAGGACACCTTCCGTGTGGCCATTACCACATTACGCCAACCCGATACTGTTTGCACGCAGGTGATTGTTCCATTTGAACAAACAATTGTCTTGGATGTAGCAGGACTTCCTGCGGGTACCTATACCGTTTCCGTCAACGGAGTACCGGCGACTTTCACCCTCGATGTTGATAACGTCCTGTCTGAGGATGTCGAGGCAACTCCGGACAGTGAAGCAGGGATCGGAGGGTTCGTCTGGCATGATTTATGCGCTTTCACCGACTCGGCTGTAGTAGCAGATGCTTCACCACCTGAAGGCTGCGTCCTTGCACCTGGTGGATTGACCTATATTGCTAACGGGATTCGCGAAGATAATGAACCAGGCATTCCCGGGGTGCAGATTCAGTTGTTGGCCGGAGCCTGTACGTCGGCCGCTCCAGGCGAAGAGCTCACAGCCACCACGGACGAGTCGGGAGCCTACCGCTTTCCCAGTGTGACTCCGGCGGATTATTGTGTTTTTCTAGATGCGGCCGATGAAGTCAATATCGAGATTCTCGAGGAAGGCATTTTAACCGCACCGGTTGTCAATAATGTCGCCACCAATAGTGTGTCGGTTACTCTACTTGAAGGGGTCGCGCCTGATGACATTGATTTTGGCTATGACTATCGCTTCCGCCCCGTTCCCGAAGCCGCCACTGATTGTACGAACAGCTTCGAATTCGTACTGGACCTGACCGTTCCGGATAATACTGTGTTCCCTCCTGGCGTAGATTTTGATGCGGCCTGGCGGCTGCGTAATAACGGCACATGTCCCTGGACAACTGAATATGGTGTGACATATGTCGGCGGCGACCCGATGGGAAATCAAACGACCGTTGCATTGGGTGAATCGGTCGCTCCCGGACAAACAAGCGATGTGTCCGTGACCATGACTGCCCCTGATGTTGAAGGAACATTTCGCAGCAATTGGCAATTGAGCGATGCCGAAGGCAATCCCTTTGGCATCAACGGGCAAATCGAAGAGGCGTTTTGGGTCCAAATTGTAGTCCAAGAAGACGCTGAGTTTGTTGGTACGCCTGTTCCTGGTTCCTCGGCTGTCGGCGGAATCGTCTGGAACGATGTGTGCTTCCTGACTAACGGAGCACCATCGCGAGGGTGTGTTGAAACCGAGGCTGGTAGTGGGTTTTATCGGGCAGATGGTTCCCTTAATTTGGACGAAAGACCGATCACCGGGGTTACCGTCATATTAGGCAGTGGTGCCTGCCCGGAAGGAGGCGTTCCGGCTCCTGCTAACAGAGTAGCTACCCAGATTACGGATGAGGAGGGTCGCTATCTGTTTGACGGTCTTGAAGCCGAAATTTATTGTGTGTCTATCGATGCCCTAAGCCCGGAGAATGTCGATCTACTCATTCCTGGAAACTGGACTTATCCGGCTCCGGGTACCGGACGGGCTGGAATTCGACTCGCCCAGGGGGAGGAGCGACTCACCATAGATTTTGGTTGGGATTATCAGGAGTGACATCAATTCGATGGGTCTATGGTTTAAGACCTGTCGTAAGATAGGACTGATACTTTTGTTTAAATTGATTGGGACGATTTAGTTGGAGTTTATAGTTTGAGCGAAGATAAACCGATACCGTGGCGCGGTTTTAACGCCCTCGATAAGTTAGTCATAGTAGTCCTGCCGTTGGTTGCAGTTGGTTTTGCTTTGCTTCCATTTCTCGATGAAGTGTTTTTGCGCCGAATTGCGCGTGTGACCGGACTGAGGTCATTCGTCGCCTGGTTGATCAATGATAATGGTTCCTGGATCTTGGCTATCGCCTTCATGGCGGTCTGGGGAGTTTATGTGCTTTGGAAACGAAATAGGCTCATGAACGACAAGCGACTATGGTCCGGCACAGGCTGTCCCAACTGTATGGAACGGGAGCTTATTCGCGTTTCTCGAAATGCCGGAGACCGTGTGTACAGTCTGTTCGGCATAAACGCTTACCGGTATGCCTGCCGCAATTGCACTTGGCGAGGTATGAGAATTGGCCGGCGGGAGCATTCTCCGGAACTGGATGCTGCTCTTGAGGAAGCCTTGCTACGATTTGATCCGGATGAATCCAGTTTACGGACGCCACTCGACTCTTCTGCGAATCAAGCGGATGATATTGAAACAAAAACCGTCATATCTGTTGATATCCCACAGTCTGAAACTGAGCTTCCTATCCATCATCCAGGTGAAGATTTACCAACTGTGGATGGCTCAACCACGGCGGATATAGCCTCCAGTGATGATGACAATGAGATCGATCGGCTGGATGGTATTGATATTCCCGATGAGGTGTCTGAAAACTATCTCGAATAACTTCGTCAGAGACAACCACCAGGAGATAGTTAACGTTCGATAGCATCCAAAACAACACCCACCTTATAGTTCGATTATCCAGGTGATTTTTCTCGCGCATTAGCTGAGAGGAAGCGCAATTCCCTTTGACAATCCGGTCTGAAACACATATAATATGAAATCGCATTAAGCGGGTAGCCAACCACGCCCGCAGGCAAAGTGAACAACCTGTCATACTGACAGCAGCCGGCATCGAGACGGATGCCGGTTCTTTTTGGAGGTTAACGTGTACGCAATTGTTGAAAGTGGTGGCCGGCAATACCGCGCCGAAGAGGGTCATACCTTCTCTGTTGAGAAGCTGCCCTATGAAGTCGGTGACCAGGTCGAATTAGCGAATGTGCTGCTGTTGGCCAACGGCGAAACCGTTCAGGTGGGCCAACCAACCATAGCAGGCGCATCCGTCAAAGCAACTGTCGTCGAACAGTACCGGGGAAAGAAGATATTCGTCTTTAAATATAGGGCGAAGCTTCGATATCGCCGGCGTCGCGGTCACCGGCAAGATTATACACGCCTACGCATCGACGAAATTATCGCCGAGTAGTGTAGGCCGGTTGATTTAGGAGAGTCTATCATGGCACACAAAAAAGGTGGCGGGTCAACCCGCAACGGCCGCGACAGCAATGCCCAACGACTGGGTGTAAAGCGTTTCGGCGGCGAATATGTCAATACCGGTATGATTATTGTCCGCCAGAGGGGGACCAAGTATCGCCCCGGCAACAATGTCGGCCTCGGTAAAGACTATACGATTTATTCATTGATCGATGGTCAGGTGACCTTCGAAGATAAGCTCGGCCGCAAAGTCATCAGTGTTTACCCGGCCGAACTAGATGGCGCGCGAGGATAACCGGCGATGAAACAAGATATTCATCCAAAATGGTATCCCGACGCCAAGGTTATCGTTGAAGGCGAAGTCGTCATGACTGTGGGCTCAACCCGGCCGGAGATCTCTATCGAAGTCTGGTCAGGCACCCACCCTTTCTATACCGGCACTCAACGATTGGTTGACACCGAAGGACAAGTCGATCGCTTTATGCGCCGTCTACAGAAGCGTGAAGAAATTCAGACGACAACCGAAGAGGTCAAACTACGTCGCATGCCGGAGAATTTAAGCGTCGAAGAGATGGAACTGGGCACCAGAGCAACCAATGCGTTGCAGGCAGCCGGTGTAGTAACTATCGGCGATGTTCTGACGTTACTCGAGCAAGGCGATGATGCCGTATTAGCCTTGCAAGGCGTGGGCCAAAAAGCGCTCATCGAAATCAAACGCTATCTTCGTAGAGAAGAGTTAATCGACTAAGCTATCGTCTTTGTCGCCAAAGAAATTCCTAGGAATAAATGGCAGATACGTATAAACTCGTATCTGCCATTTTTTATTTCAGGAGGTGTTATGACCAATCACCCGGATGGACGGATTGAATTGATCTGTGGCAGTATGTTTAGCGGCAAAACGGAAGAGATGATCCGCCGTCTCCGACGCGCCGTCATTGCCCGGCAAAATGTGCAAGCTTTCAAACCGGCCATCGATCAACGCTATCACGTTGAAAAAGTAACGTCGCACAACGGTCTCCACTTCGAGGCCCAACCGGTCCCAGGCGCCCGCGAAATACTGGACGTAGTTGAACCGTCGACTGATGTGGTGGCCATCGATGAAGTCCAATTTTTCGATGAGGCCATTGTTGAGGTTTGTGAAGCGCTGGCCCAGAATGGCAAACGGGTCATCTGCGCCGGGCTGGATATGGATTTTCGGGGCGTACCGTTTGGCGCCATTCCGGCACTCATGGCTCGAGCAGAGGATGTAGACAAGCTACATGCCATCTGCGTTGTCTGCGGCAAGGAAGCCAGTCGCACCCAGCGTTTGATCGAAGGGCGGCCGGCTGCGTTCGACGATCCGGTGGTATTGGTCGGAGCGGCCGAGGTGTATGAAGCCCGTTGCCGCCAGTGCCATGAGGTGTCGTTAACCACGCGGGTTCGGAATTAAATGAAGGAGCCAAAAAATGAGGGACCTCCAAGAGGACATTGCCCGCATTCTCATTGATGAAACGACTCTGACGGCCCGAATTAAGGCTCTTGGAGCCCAAATCGAAGCAGATACGGTTGGCCAGGAAGATCTATTAATGATCTGTGTATTAAAAGGCGGTTACATGTTCCTGGCCGATCTGAGCCGGGCCATGACTCGCCCCCACAGCATTGACTTTATGGGCATCTCCAGCTACGGCAAGGGCATCACCAGCAGCGGCGCTGTGCAAATCATCATGGATTTGAAAGCTCCACTCGACGGCCGCCATGTTCTCATTGTCGAAGATATCATCGACAGCGGCCGGACGCTTGATTATATGCGTCGCAATCTGATGTCACGCTCCCCTGCCTCTTTGCGAATCTGCTCACTTCTCAACAAACCGGCCAGACGTGAGGTTGAAGTTCCTGTTGATTATATTGGGTTTGACATCCCTGATGAATTCGTTGTTGGCTATGGCCTCGATTTTGGCGAGCTTTATCGCAATCTACCCTTCATCGCCGTTCTCAAGCCGGATCTGTTTGCCCACCTGTTGGAATAAGCAGGGCGTCGAGACGACCCCTGAAGCGAGTACCTGCCTGATATGGTCGACTACTCAATCTCGATCTCCTCCCTTCTGGACAAGGTGTTGGCCATTCTAGATCAAGAAGATCCGCCTGCCTTTTTGGTTGGAGGCTTTGTCCGCGATTTACTGCTTGGCCGTCCCAGCCATGATATCGATCTAGTTGTCCGGGAAAAAGCCATCGGTCTGACATATCGATTGGCCGATCAATTAGACTTACCGGCATATCGACTGGACTCCGAGCGAGATGTCGGCCGAATTGTGGTCCCGGGGACAGATATTACGATCGATATCGCAGGTTTTCGCGGCCCGGATTTGGAGACTGATCTCTACAATCGTGATTTCACCATTAACGCCATGGCAATGCCGGCCCAAATCGATGAAACAGGGAAGGTCATCGATCTATTCGGGGGCCAAGCTGACCTACAAACAAGACGTATTCGGATGATCCACCCCACATCGATAGCCGAGGATCCGATTCGAGCATTACGGGCCGCCCGATTCGCCGTACAGTTTAAGGCCCAAATTACACAGGAGACAGATGCAGCGGCACGGGCAGTTGCTTCTGAACTGGCTGCTCGTGTTTCACCTGAGCGAATCCGTGACGAACTCAACCGTTTGCTGGCTTTACCAGCGCCACATTTGGGTATCAGGTTGCTAAATGAAATGGGGCTGTTAAGTGTCATCCTGCCTGAGGTCGCGGCCTTGGCCGGTTTGGAACAATCATCGCCCCACCACGAACCGGTTCTGGACCACACACTAAGCACTATCCGGCGGTTAATTGAGCTAGAGCAATGGCTGGACAGCTCAGAGAAACCGGCCACTTTTGAGTGGCAATCCTTTGTCGAGCCGGCCATTGGCCCTTACCTTAACCAGATACGGGAGTACCTGAATCAACCGGTTGATGGAAGTATTACCGTTCGCCAGATGCTGCGGTGGGGAGCCTTGTTCCATGACACCGGCAAAGCGCTGACTCAAACCATTGAGGCCGATGGGCGCATCCGCTTTCTTGGCCATGACGAGGCTGGCGCACTTTTGGCTCGCAATCGCCTGAATGCGCTCAGTTTCAGCAACCTGGCCATACGCCTGGCCAGTGAGCTGGTATCCGGTCACATGCGCCCGCTCTATCTCGCCTCTGAAAAACGGCTACCTACCCGGAGGACTGTCTATCGTTTTTTTCGCGCCTTCCCATTCGCCGGGTTGGTGATCCTCCTCCACGCCATTGCCGACCACATAGCTACTTATGATGGTCCTGGGGAAGAAAAAGACCATCACTGGCTGATCTCCGTTATTCGAACGTTGTATGAAACCTATTTCACCGCTTACCACGAAACAATCGCTCCTAACAGGTTACTGACCGGACAAGAAATCATGGAAGCGTTGGGCATCTCCTCCGGACCGGAAATCGGTCGATTGATCCGGCTGTTGGAAGAAGGACAGGCGGCGGGTGAGATCAAGACTCGGGATGAGGCCCTTGATTTTGTGCACCAACGTTACCAGTCAGGAAAATAAAACGGCGGCCGCCCGCTTAGGCAGCCACCGCTTGAATAGTTGTAATCGATTCGAGTGATTTAAAGCAATGCTCCGCTCGCCCGTCGCAGATGCTCCATGAACTCGTTGCGCACAGCGAGATCGCTTTTGAACGAGCCTAGCATAGCGCTGGTGACCATCTTCGGATGCTCTTTTTCAACACCTCGCATCATCGAGCACATGTGCGATCCTTCCACAACGACTGCGACGCCTTGGGGATTCAGGACTTCCTGGATCATGTCGGCAATTTGGCGGGTCATGCGCTCCTGAACCTGAAGGCGCCGTGAAAACATATCCACGATGCGCGGAATTTTTGACAGTCCGATGATCTTTTCTGTGGGAATATAAGCCACGTGCGCCCGGCCAAAAAATGGTAGCATATGATGCTCACACATGCTGAAGAACTCAATGTCTTTGACGACGATCATCTCGTCGTACTCAACGTCAAATAACGCACCATTTACCAAAGCTACCGGGTCGGTGGTATATCCTTCCAGAACTTCGCCATACATTTTGGCGACGCGGTGAGGAGTACGTTGAAGGCCTTCCCGTTCCGGGTCTTCGCCTAAGTGGAAGAGAATGTCGCGGACTGCATTCTCAACCGCTAATTTAGGGTCCAACGAAACGAATGAAAGTGGAGATTTGAGGCTCCCATTACCTAATTTTCCGTTGTTGCTGACCAAAACAGCATTCTCGAATTCATGGCTGTGGCCATTAGCATGACTGTTGGATTGTTTAACGTCGTACATTTAGACACTCCTCAGGTGCTTGGTCTACAACAACTTTTCAAGCTGTTGGCCCCCATGCATTAATTGCTAACCACAATAGTAGTTCGGTTAGCTTAAAGATTATTGGCATACTAAAAGACAATATGACCGGACTGATTCTTACTTGATGCTCTCGCCGTTCTTAGATTCATTTGAATCCAAGCAAGTGTTAATGTATCCAAGATGTTACAGTAGTGTCAATGTTTTGTCAAGTAAATGTCACATTAATCGAGATTTTTAGGCCAGGAACGAGGAAAGGGAAGATGACGCGACTTTATATCGGCGTTTTGTGGTTACCAAATTGGCCAAGAGAAGTGTTTTATTCGATTGGATGCCGGTCTTGATATCCGGTATGGAGTTCGTGGTAATAAGCGACGTGAGTTTCGCCAAAGCGCCAGCACAGAAAAACATCGCGACCGTTTC
>JAWOHK010000361.1:0-4038 GCA_046485205.1 Chloroflexota bacterium
GGCCCGACGACACCGTGACCATCTGCCTGCCGCTGTTCCTGGCCGGTGGCGAGGGCGACCGGGCGTTCGCCCGCTTCTACCCGACCATCGCCGTCGACGACTGCGAACTGCGCTGCGCGGCGCGCGCCACGGAGCAATACTCCGGCAAACCGGCGGCCAGCGTCGTCGTCACCGACCTGGTGGCCGCGCGCGGGCTGGCCAAACCACAAGGCATGCGCCGGCTGGATGAGGCCGGGCGCGTGGCGGTCGATGAGACGGCCGGCGTCGTGGCCGGGCTGGTCGACGAGCTGCTGGGCAAGCGCTGGAGCCGTCGCGAGGGCCATTTCATCGAGGATGAGACAGGCAACGGCGCGGCCCAACCGTCCAAGCCGGCCGCGGGCTGCGCCTGCGGCACCGGCATCCCGGTGACACAGGTCCACGTCGACGGTAAGAAGGTGACGCTGATCGCCCTGCCGCCGCTGATGGAACAGTTCCAGGCGGCCGGGAAAATGCCGTCGCCGGAGACAACCCAGGAATTATTGACCCAAGTCGCGCTCTACAACACGGTTCCGGCCGGGCAGGAGCCGGCCTATCTGGAGGCATTAGCCCACGAATACGCCGCGTTCTGCGGCCAACTGGAGGTCGCATGAGCAAGACGGCTGTCTATAACACAACCGTATCCTGGAAAGGCGAGCACTGGGGCCACATCGTCATGGGCAACGGCCCGGAGATGGCCTTCTCCGCCCCACCCGACGCGCAGGGCCATGCCGGCGTCTTCACGCCTGAGGACGCCTTCGTCGCCGCGGTCAATACCTGCATCATGATGATGTTCATCTGGGCCACGGAACGCTACAAGCTGGACCTTTTAAGCTACGAGTGTCGCGCCGAGGGGACCAAGCTCATCGAGCTGGACCGGACGGAGATCTTCACCGATGTCGTTTTGTACCCCCACATTCGTATTTGCGCCGGGAATGAGAGGCCGGAGGTTGTGCGAGCACGGGTGCGCAAGGCGCTGCAATCGGCCGAGAAGTACAGTCTGGTGGCCAACTCGATCAAGTCGGCCATCCGCGTCGAGCCGGAAGTGGAGATCATCGAAGAGCGGGTTCTGTTTCCGGGATAAGAGAAAGAGAATCATCGGATTACATAGATCACACAGATTAATTTTTGGAGAATTGACATGTTGAACATCAAAGTATTAGGGCCGGGGTGTAACAACTGCCACATGGTGGAAGAGGCGGCGCGGGCGGCCGTGGCCGCGCTCGGCGTCGAAGCCGAGTTCGAGAAGGTGACCGACCGCGACCAGTTCGCCAAGTACGGTCTGCTGTTCACGCCGGGCCTGGTCATCAATGAGAAGCTCGTCGCCGCCGGCCGCATCCCCAATCAGAATGAAGTGGCGACCTGGATTACCAACGCCCTGGCCGTAGCCTGATTCGCGATGACCGACTACATCGCCACCCACGCCCGGCTGGAAGAGCGGCTGACCGACCTGGGCCGCGAATTGAGCGCGCCGATGGGCGGCTTCGCCCGGTTGCACCGCAAGGCGGTCGACGACGGCGCGCTGCCGGCCCGGATCAAGGAGATGATGGCCCTGGCCGTCAGTGTCGCCATCGGCTGCGACGGCTGCATCGCCTACCATACCCACGACGCGGTAGCCGCCGGCGCGACCCGGCCGGAGCTCATCGAGACCATCGGTGTCGGCGTGCTGATGGGTGGCGGTCCGGGGTCGATCTATGCCGTCCACGCCCTAGACGCCGTCGACCAGTTCCTGCCGCCGGAGCCAGCCTGAACCCACGTCACGACCAGAACAATGGAAGATAGATGATATGACCCAGAACTCCGCCATCACGCCCGAAACCGCGGCTGAGGTTGCCGCCGTGCTAAAGGCCCTTAGCGACCCCAACCGCCTGCGCATCTTCGCCGAACTGATGAACGGCGACACCTGCAACGGCGAGCTGGTGACCCAGCTGGAGCTGCCCGCCAACCTGCTGTCCCACCACTTGAAGGTGCTCGCCGAGACCGGGTTGATCACAGCCCGCCGCGACCGGGTCGACGGCCGCTGGGTGTATTATTCAATCGACAAGACCACAGCCGCCCGCTGGAAAAGGTGGTTCTCCGCTTTCTTCGATCCGGCTCAGATTCAAACGCGCCAAGTATGTGGTCCGGAAGGGCAATTAGTTGCGGTGCACGGCATTCACCCGGCTGTTTGATTAACAGCTCATTCGAAAATACATCCCCGACAACCACTCCAAGCCCGGATCTCCCGCAGACGTATTCGGATAAACCAGCTGAAATATCTCTAGGATGTAGGCGAAATCAGCAGCAAGAAATCTACAATCTCATTGATTTGCACACCACACTTATTGAAAACGAAGGCTTTCAAGCAGCTCGGGTTCGATGTCTTCCGGGTCAGTCGTGTTTTCCAGCGTTCTTCGAAACTGGCTCATATACATATCATAGTAAAAGCCTTGAGCGGCCAGCAGTTCTTCATGACGGCCGCGCTCGATGATCTGACCGTTGTCGACAACCAACACCTGATCGGCGTGACGAATGGTGCTTAGGCGGTGGGCGATGACAAAACTGGTTCGGCCTTGAAGTAGTTCCTCTAACGCCCGCTGAATCTCCCGTTCTGTGCGCGTATCGACACTGCTCGTTGCCTCGTCAAGAATGAGAATGCGGGGATCGATGAGCGCTACCCGAGCGATAGCCAGCAATTGTCGTTGGCCCTGACTGACTCCCGATCCTCTCTCGCCGAGAATAGTCTGATAACCATCGGCCATACCCTGGATAAATTCGTCCGCCCGGGCCAGTTTGGCCGCCGCGATGACTTCTTCATCGGTGGCCTCGGGACGGCCGTAACGGATGTTATTCATTACCGTGTCGCTGAAAAGGAAGGTGTCCTGCAACACGATCCCCATCTGTTCCCGTAAGCTCTGCTGGGTTACCTCGCGGATATTCGTACCATCAATGGTGATCCGGCCTCGGGCAGCATCCCAAAAGCGAGGCAATAAATTAATGATCGTGGTTTTCCCCGCACCAGTTGGCCCTACAATAGCCACTGTCTCACCGGGTCGAGCTTCGATATTGATTCCCCGTAACACCGGTTCGCCGGGATTGTATTCTGCCCATATGTTCTCGTACACGACATGTCCGTTCGCTGCCGCCATCGGTGACGCTTCAGGCATGTCGACGATCTCGGGGACTTCTCACTGGGTGGTGGTGTGTGGGCCTTGGGCGACTTGAACCAAGACGGCTATGACGACTTTGCCATCAGCAGCACCCAGGAAGGGGCTCCCGGCGTCCTGACGCGCGAGGGCGGTCTGTTGATCTTCTACGGTCGAGCAGACTGGGGTACAGAGACGGCAATCCTCCGTGGGGCGGATGCCCAAATCACCATCCATCGCGAGGAGGGGTCCCTACCGGAGAACATGGTCTACGGAGGCATCCTGCAGGCGACGTCCGGCGATTTCAACGCGGATGGTGTGCCCGATCTGCTGGTGGGCGAACCCCTGCGGACGCTGACCGTGGTTGGTTCCGACGTGCTGCTGGACATCGACGAGCAAGGCGCCGCGTACGTCTTGTTCTCGATCACCGAGCGCGGTTCGAGTGCGACCTTGTCGGATTCCAGTTCGGCGATCCGCGGCGAGTTCGAGTTCGACGCCTTTGGCATGCTGCCTGCCGAACCGGGGATCGATCTGAATGGGGACCGCTTGGATGACCTGTTGATCGGAGCCGCGGGCGCGAATTCCGTGACCACGATCTTGACCCCGGGAGCCGGCAAGATGTTTGTCGTCTACGGTGCGTCCACGCCGCCCGATCTGCCGCCGGGCGACCAGATCGTGGACTTGACGAACTTGACCATCACCGGCAGCGGCGACTACCTGGTAGACCGCGGCACGGGGCGCGCCGAGATCTTCAAGAACGATTTCGACGGCGACGGGGAAATCGACACCACGGACTTTACGATGGCTGCAGGGATGAGCGAGCGCTGGTACCGGTTCGTCACGCTGGGCGACGGCCAACCGGGGACGTTCATCCGCGTCACGCCTGGGGCGCGGCAGG
>JAWOHK010000390.1:0-6681 GCA_046485205.1 Chloroflexota bacterium
GGAGATCCGCCGCCAGCTGCGCGCGGTCGACTCTCCCTCGTTGAAAATGGAGGCAAGCAATGGCCGTGTTGGACACAAATGAACCGACTGTCGAATTACTCCCGATCGCCATGCCTTGTGAAGAAGTGGTCTACGAGCGACCGGAAGCGCTGACCGATGTCTACACGCACTATTGCCCCGGTTGCACCCACGGCACGGCCCACCGGCTGGTGGCCGAAGTGATCGACGAATTGGGCCTGCGCGAGGACACCATCCTCGTGGCCTCGGTCGGGTGCTCGGTTTTCGCCTACAATTACTTTGCTGTCGATTCGGTCGAGGCCGCCCACGGCCGCGCCCCGGCCATGGCGACCGGCATCAAGCGCGTGGACCCGGACAAGATCGTTTTCACCTACCAGGGCTACGGCGACCTGGCGTCCATCGGCATGGGCGAAATCGTTCACGCGGCCGCCCGGGGTGAAAAGATCACGACCATCTTCATCAACAACGCCGTCTACGGGATGACCGGCGGGCAAATGGCCCCGACTTCACTCCCCGGCCAGGTCACCACGTCCTCGCCATTTGGACGGGATATCAAGATGTGCGGCGCGCCGATCCGGATGGCCGAACTGCTGGCCAATCTGGACGGGACCGTCTTCTCGGTTCGCCGGAGTTTGCATGACGCCCGCCATATCATCCAGGCCAAGAAAGCCATCCGTACGGCGTTTGAGGCGCAGATGCAGGGACTCGGTTTCAGCATCGTCGAGTTACTCTCATCCTGCCCCACCAATTGGGGCATGACGGCCATGGAATCGCTGGAATGGGTGCGTGACAGCATGATCCCGACTTACCCGCTGGGCGATTACAAGGTCGCGCCGGAATTGGCGAAATCGCGTCGCTGACAGAGCCCCCGGCTCGCAGGAGTAACGGAATGACCACCCCTTGGAACCAACGCTGTGCCCAACGGATGCAACGGATGGGCGCTTCCACCATTCGAGAATTATTGAAGCTGACCGAACGACCGGAGATCATCTCCTTTGGCGGCGGCATGCCCGCGCCGGAAGTCTTTCCGGTGAAGGAATTCCGCCAGGCGGCCGACCGCGTGCTGGCCCGTCACGGCCCGACCGCCCTGCAATACAGCACCACCGAAGGCTACCGGCCGCTGCGCGAGTGGATCGTCGACTACATGGCCCGATACGGGATCGAAGCCTCACCGGAGAATGTTCTGGTCACCAGCGGGTCGCAACAGGCGCTGGAATTGATCGGCAAAATCCTGATCAACCCCGGCGACCTGATCCTGACCGAACAACCGACCTATCTCGGCGCGCTGCAGGCCTGGAACGCTTACCAGGCCGAATTCATCACCGTACCCATCGACGACGACGGCCTGCGGGTCGACTTGCTGGAGGAAGCGCTCTGCGCCGGGCCGAAGTTCATGTACATCTTGCCGAATTTCCAGAATCCCGGCGGGGTGACGCTGGCCGCGGATCGCCGCCACCGCCTGATCGAGATCGCCGACCGTTACGGCGTGCCTATCATCGAGGATGATCCCTACGGGGAACTGAGATACGAAGGCGACCATCTGCCACCGCTGGTCGTCCTCGATGCCCAGCGGTTGAAACAGCGCGCCGGCCCAAACGGCGACACAGATGGCTATTTTGCCGGAAACGGCCACAGCCAGCGGTCCTACATTCGCGGGAATGTGATCTATCTCAGCACCTTCTCCAAGACCCTTGCCCCGGGGCTGCGGTTAGCCTGGATGGTGGCCCCGGTCGAAGTCGTCCAGCGCTGTTCGATTGCCAAACAGGGCATCGACCTCCATACCAGTACCTTGAATCAAATGATCGCCCACGAGATCCTCAGCGACACCACCGGTGAAGGAGACTTTCTGCGTGAGCATGTGCGGTTCATCCGCCAGGTCTATCGGGAACGACGCGATGCGATGCTGGAGGCTATGGAACGCTATTTCCCGCCGGTCGTGCATTGGACCCGGCCGCAGGGCGGGTTGTTCCTGTGGGTGACGTTGCCTGAATATCTAGACACTACGGATCTGCTGAAGGAAGCCATCGCCCTCAACGTGGCATTCGTACCCGGGCGGGCCTTTAGTCCCGGTGCGGGCGGGCATAACAATCTGCGTCTCAATTTCTCGTTTTGCGATCCGGAGCATATTGAGTTGGGGATTCGCCGGCTGGGGGAGGTATTCTTCCGCGCCGTTGAATCGGGAGCGGAGTTCTCACCCGAGCCGGAGGAGTCTCGCCAACCGGCGTAATCGCCACTGGAAAGGATAAATCATCTATGGAAACTTCAATCATCATCGCCGGATTTGGCGGGCAAGGGGTGCTCTTCGCCGGCCAATTGCTGGCTTATGCCGGGATGGACGCGGGCAAACAAGTGACCTGGTTCCCGTCCTACGGGCCGGAAATGCGCGGCGGCACGGCTAATTGCGTCGTGATCATCGGCGACGAACCAATCGGCGCGCCGATTGTCGGCCAGCCGGATATCGCCGTCGTTCTCAACCGGCCGTCCTATGACAAATACGAACCCCTGGTCAAGAAGGGCGGCCTGCTGGTCGTAAATAACTCCCTGGTCACCAAGCAATCGGACCGGACCGACATCGATACCGTGTACGTCCCGGCCAATGCCATCGCCGAGGAGTGGGGCACGGTCAAAATGCTCAACATGGTCGTCGTCGGCGCCTTGCTGGCCGCCCGACCCATCCTTGACCTTGAGATCGTCGAACAGGCGCTCATCAGCCATCTGCCCGCCGGCAAACAGCACCTGGCCGACGCCAATCTGCAAGTCATTCGCCAGGGTTTCGCCGCCGGCGCGCCCGTCCTTTAATGATCTACGGCCGCCTTCGACCCCGGTCGTCCGTTGCTGTCCGGCAGACATCGCCCCGCTTGCCCAATGGAGCGGGGCGGTTTTTGTGGCCGGCGCACAGTGGCGACGATGCCCTGCTTGGGGTAGAATGCCGCAGCCAATATTTTCCCATGCCCCAGGCCTTGGTGACCTGCCGGGCACCAAAATTGAAAGGTAATACATGAACCACGCATCCTATCGTCTCTTCCCTGTTCCGTCTGATCTGGACATCGCCCAAGCGGCCACGCCCAAGCCTATCCTTGAAATTGCCGACTCGCTCGGCCTGACCGAGGACGACTTGATCCTCTACGGCAAGTACAAGGCCAAGGTCCATCTGGACACCTTGCCCAAGCTGGCCGGCCGGCCGAGAGGGAAATACGTCGATGTGACCGCCATCACGCCGACGCCATTGGGAGAAGGCAAGACGACGACCAGCATCGGTCTCGTTCAGGGCCTGGGCCAACTGGGCCACCAATCCATCGCCTGCATTCGCCAGCCCAGCATGGGGCCGACCTTCGGCATCAAGGGCGGGGCGGCCGGCGGCGGCTACAGCCAGGTCATTCCCATGGAGGATTTCAACCTGCATCTCACCGGCGACATCCACGCCATCACCGCCGCCCACAACCTGGTGGCGGCGGCCATCGACGCCCGCTGGTTCCACGAAGACCGCATGTCGGATGAGCAACTGGCCAAGGTCGGCCTCGATCGCCTGGACATCGATCCCTACCGCTTGACCTGGAACCGGGTCCTCGATGTAAATGACCGCGCCCTGCGGAATATCGTCATAGGACTGGGGCCGGAACTGGACGGCCGGCCGCGCCAGTCGGGCTTCGACATCACGGTGGCCAGCGAGATCATGGCCATCCTGGCCCTGGTCAACGGCGACGATTTCAAGAGCGCCCTGGACGATATGCGCCAGCGGGTCGGGCGGACGGTTATCGGCAGCAACAAGCGCGGCAAGCCGATCACCCTGGAAGATTTAAAGGTGGCCGGTGCCGTCACGGTTCTGATGCGCGACGCGCTCCATCCCAACTTGCTACAGACCCTCGAAGGCCAGCCGGCCTTCGTCCACGCCGGGCCGTTCGCCAACATCGCCCACGGCAACTCTTCCATCCTGGCCGACCGCCTGGCCTTAAGCCTCGGCGACTACGTGGTCACCGAGTCGGGCTTCGGGGCCGACATCGGCATGGAGAAATTCTTCAACATCAAGTGCCGTTACTCCGGTCTCGTGCCCGATTGCGTGGTCCTGGTGGCCACGATCCGGGCCTTGAAAATGCACGGCGGCGGGCCGCGGGTCATCCCCGGGCGGCCGCTCGACAAGGCCTACACCGATGAAAATGTGGAATTGCTGGAAGCCGGGTTGGCCAACTTGGCCGTCCACATTCGCAATGCCAAGCGATTCGGCATTCCGGTGGTGGTAGCCGTCAACAAATTCCATACCGACACCGACGCCGAGATCGCGGCGGTGGAGCGCGGCGCATTGGCCGCCGGGGCCGAGACGGCCGTCATGACCGACCACTGGGCCAACGGTGGCGACGGCGCGGTGAAGCTGGCCGAAGCGGTGGTGGCTGCCTGCGAGAAGCCGTCGAACTTCGAGTTCCTTTATCCGCTGGATTTGCCGATCAAGACCAAGATCGAGACCATCGCCAAGGAGATTTATAACGCTGGCGAGGTGGTTTATGAATCGCAAGCGGAAAAACAGATCAAATCCTACGAGGAAAACGGCTTCGGCAACCTGCCGATCTGCATGGCCAAGACTCACCTGAGCATCAGTCACGACCCGGCTTTGAAAAACGCGCCGTCCGGCTTCACCGTGACCGTGCGCGAGGTTCGGGCCTCGGTCGGCGCGGGCTTCATCTACCCGTTGCTGGGTGAGATGCGGACGATGCCGGGCCTGGGCACGCGCCCGGCCTTCATGAATGTCGATATCGACGAGGACGGCCAGGTGGTCGGCTTGTTCTAAATCCTGAAAATCTAAGCGATTCTCCTCCGGGTGCGGGCCTGGAGGAGGATATTCCTGTTCACGGAGACAACCAAATGGATCATAGACGAGAGCGCCGCACAGGGCGGCGGCGTAGCGCGCTACCCGGTGCTGAAGTGGAAAGTATCGCCGGTCGATCATCTCAACCGGTTCACCGCTTGCCGATCTATGAGCTGGTCAGCGATGAAGGGCTGGAGGTCATCCATCAGGCTTCACTGGAACTGTTGTCCGACACCGGTATCGACTTTTACGATGATGAGGCCCAGGCCATTTTGAAGGCCCACCGCGTGCGGATGGATGGGGCGACGGCATTCTTTGACCGGGAGATGGTGGCGGAATACATCGCCCGCGCGCCGCGCGCCTTCGCCCAGCTAGCCCGCAATCCGGAACGCTCAATCATCATCGGCGGCGAACACATGACCTTCGCCCCGGTGTACGGCCCGCCCTTCGTCTATGACCGGGATAGAGGACGCCGGGAAGCGCGCCTGGTCGACTTCCAGAACTTCGTCAAGCTGGCCTATTCGTCGCCCTACCTGCACCATTCCGGGGGCACCATCGTCGAACCGACCGACCTGCCGGTGCACACCCGCCATCTGGACATGGTCTACAGCCATATCCGTTACAGCGACAAGCCATTCATGGGGTCCGTCACCTCGGCCGAAAACGCGGCCGACAGCATCCGCCTGGCCGAGATTTTGTTCGGCGCGGCGGCCATCCAGGAACAACCGGCCTTGCTGTCGCTCATCAATGTCAGCAGCCCGCGCCGCTTCGACGATCGGATGCTGGGTTCGCTGATCACCTATGCGAAGGCCCGCCAGGCGCTGCTGATCACGCCCTTCCTCTTCTCCGGAGCGATGGCCCCGGCCGCCGTCGGCGGGACGCTCGTCCAGCTCAATGCCGAAGCCCTGGCCGGGATCGTCTTCACGCAGATGGTTAATCCCGGCACGCCGGTCATCTACGGCGCTTTCCAGACCAACATCGACCTCCAGAGCGGCGCGCCGGTTTTCGGCTCGCCCGAAAGCCAGATCGCCCTGATCGTCTCAGCCCAGATGGCCCGACGCCACGGCCTGCCTTTCCGCAGCGGGGGCATGTTCGCCAGCGCCAAGGTGGCCGACGCCCAGGCCGCCTACGAGTCGATCATGGTCATGCTCCCGACTTTGCTGGCGCGGGTCAACTTCGTGCTCCACGCCGCCGGCTGGCTGGAGGGCGGGCTGACGGCCGGTTATGAGAAGTTCATCCTTGACGAGCAACTGCTGGGCATGATGCACAAATTCCTTCAGGGGCTCGATCTATCGGCCAACGGGCTGGCGCTGGAGTCCCTGCGGACGGTGCTTCCCGGCGGCCATCACCTGGGCACGGACCATACCATCCAAAACTTCCGCACCGCCTTCCACCGCTCTGACCTGTTCGATTACAATTCCTTCGAGCAGTGGAAGGCGCGCAGACGGCTGAGGAGCGGGCCAACACCTACTTCAAGAAGCGGTTGCGCCAGTATGAAGCGCCACCGCTGGATCCGGCCGTCGATGAGGCACTGCGGGACTTTATCGACCGGCGCAAAAGAGAAATCGTTCCGTCCCGGGATTAACCGCGACTGGAGGTGACCACAGCATGACCAGTTATCAAATCCTATATTGGCATGACATCCCGGTCCAGGTGCGCGCGGGCGGCCGCCGCGACCGGGTCAGCGTCGAATTATCGCAACGGTTCCTGACAGCCGTCGATAACGCCGCCATGGCCGCCAACGTGACCGGAACCGACAACTACCTGGCCGGTTTCGAATGGGGGGAGACCGAGGAACGAGACGGCCCAGCGGCGGAGGTGGCCGCGGCCGTGGCCAGCGAATTGGAAAGCCGTTACGAGAAGAT
>JAWOHK010000070.1:0-11835 GCA_046485205.1 Chloroflexota bacterium
TTTGGTTTTCAGAATACGAATGCCGATACTTTACTGGCTCAGTCTCTTGATCGAGAATTAATTACAGAACTATCTCAATTTGATTCCATCCTGGCCTACGTTTCGATCAGGCTGCCTACGGGCAATTTCAGTAATCTTGTGGTTTTCACCACTCAGAAAGGGAAAGAAGAATGGGGGAGGTCGGAGAAACACAAAGAGGCCATCCGTATTTTAACCCCCGATTATTACTCCGCAGTCCGGTTATACAACGGAGAACTTCCGGATGGTATTATGAACCCTGAGACAATGCGATTGAAGTTGGTTAAGTATTTCGATTACAAAGATCAACCTACCTGGCGCGCGGTTCGGCCGTTAGACGCCTGAGCATGCAGATGACTCTATCCAGGCCGAAGGCTCCATCAATTAACGATCGTCGTGAAGTACGTCGCCGGCGAGGACAAGCCGGTTCACCGAATAAGCTCGTCGATAAGCCGTTTCGCCTAACCCAAAACCCCTTTCCGCCTCTTTCACCGCTATATCCTGAACAACTCGAGCAAATTCACATCGCCTCCATGCGAATTTTGGAAGAGATCGGTATCGATTTCCTGGATGTCGAAGCGCTGGACATTTGGGCTGCCGCCGGAGCTAAGGTCGATCGATCGAGTCAACATGTTTGGATCGACCGCAGTTTGCTGATGGAGCTGGTCGGCCAGGCACCGGGCGAGTTTACCTGGAGTGCGCGAAACCCGGAACGCTGTCTCACAATTGGTGGGAATCATATCAATTTCGCGACAGTCGGTGGCGCTCCGTTCTTTTCAGATCTAGAGGGCGGCCGTAGACCGGGCACGCTCTCTGCCTTTCAAACCATGGTCAAACTGGCTCAACAATGTGGGCCAATCCATATCGTTGAAGGATTAATGGTGGAGCCTCAGGATTTACCGGTGCCAATTCGTCATCTAGAAAAAGCCCTAGCTCAATTTTTATATTGTGACAAAGCTATCACGGCTGCTGCTCATGACCGCGAAGTAGCCAAGGATTATGTGGCGATGGCGGCGATTGTTTATGGGGGGCTTGACGCTATTCAGCGGCAGCCGGCGTTTGCGGCTGTGGTTAACGCCAACAGCCCTCTTCGATTCGACGGTCGTATGCTGGGTGGTCTAATCACTTACGCCCGCTATGGACAGCCATCAATCATAACCCCGTTCATACTGGCCGGCGCCATGAGCCCGGTCACGATGGCAGCGGCCGTTGCCCAACAGAACGCGGAAGCGCTGGCCGGTATCGCGTTGACCCAATTGGTCAGACCTGGGACACCAGTGATTTATGGTGGGTTCACGACAAATATCGATATGCAAACTGGCAGTCCGGCCTTCGGCACGCCCGAAGGCGCATTGGCTTTACTGTGTGGTGGCCAGCTGGCGCGCTTTTATAGTTTACCTTATCGTGGTAGCGGCGGGTTAAATAATTCGAAGGTCGTTGATGCCCAGGCCAGTTACGAAACGCAATCAACCCTATGGCCGGCGGTCATGGCCCATTCGAATGTGATCCTGCACAGTGCCGGCTGGTTGGAAGCAGGTCTTGTCTGCTCAATGGAGAAATTTATCGTCGATATAGAAGGCTTGGCTGTGATGCAACGAATGTTGGAAGGGCTAGTCGTTGATGAGGATTCTCTCGCACTTTCGGCTATCGACGAAGTCGGACCCGGAGGCCACCACCTTGGAACCGATCATACGCGGGCTCGATACCGGACTGAGTTCTATATGCCGGTGATCAGCGATCGCCAGAACTACGAAAAGTGGCGGGAGGATGGCAGCTTGGATGCCGCCCAGCGGGCTCATAATCTGGCAAAACAGTTACTGGCTGAATATGAAAAACCGCCAATCGATCCGGCAATTGAAGAAGCCTTGATGGAATTTGTGTTTAGGCGCAAACTGGACCTTATCGGAAGTTGAATCGGAATAGATATTTTGATTCTCACAACCACTGAACGGAGAGAAAACAATGAAAGAATTGCCTGAATCTGTCACCTATCTGGTTATTGGGGCGGGGGTGCACGGATTGAGTACAGCCTGGCATTTAGCTATGGAGCTTGAAGCCCGTGGGCAGGGAACCGGCGCTGATATTCTGGTAGTTGATAAAAAAGGTCCTGGGGCGGGGGCTTCCGGCATTGCTTGCGGCTGCGTGCGTAATTTGTACATGACTGAGCCGATTCATGCTTTACTACGCCACAGCGTCGATGTATGGACGGCCGATCCTATCGCTTTCGGTTTTCAACAGGTTGGCTATGTTTCGGTGGGGGAATCGAATCAGGTTGAGGATTACGAGCGCATACACCGGAGTCAAAATCAGGTTGGCTATCATTCCGATTTATTTGTCGGTAATGAAGCTCATCAATTCCTGAAAACCATTTGGCCGGATTTTAAAATGGATGGTGTGGATGTGGCCCTTCATGAGCGGGTGAGCGGGTATGCCGGTACCAGACAGGCCGTCGCCGGCCTGGCTCAAAAATGCATCGATCATGGTGTTCGAATTCTTAGTGGTGTCGAAGTTCTCGACTATGTCTCAGAAGGCGACACGGTTAAGAAAGTTGTGACGAATCAAGGAGAGATTGCTTGTGATTTGGTCGTATGGGGACTCGGAGCCTGGACGCCCAACCATTGGGCGATGCTAGGTCGATCGGACCAGGTTGAATGCATATACCGGGATGGCACTACCATCACCAAAGATATGTGGACCTACTGGCGGTTGTTGGAAGGCGAGGTGTACTATGATCAGCCTTACCTGACGGCGTCGGGTATGAATCCGCCGGTTCTTCACATTGAAAAGATGAGCACGCCGGTATTTGACCCCACCACAGGTCACTCGTTAAGAGATTACACCTATCTTTATTTCAAGAATGGCAACGAGCGCATGGACCGGCCGGGAATTCAAGGCGGTACTATCCCAGAAAAGCTTGGGCCAAATGCCACAGTCGATCCCTATGGACATGAAAACGATGAATATCAGGCAGAGGCGGAATTTGCCGATTATCTATGTGCCGGAATGGCGCAGACGATGAGCCGTTTTGAGGGCGTTCGCTCCGGCTTTCGGGAAAGGCGGAATGGGGGTATTGGTGCATTTACGGCCGATAATGTTCCAATATTTGACTGGGTCTCCCCCAATGTCTACATGATTGCGGACAGCAACCACGGCTTCAAGATGTTGGGAGCGGGGAAGCTGGTGGCCAAGTACCTGTTAGGCGATCAAGTATCTGATCTGGAGCCATTCGCGTTCAGCCGCTTTGCAGAAGGACGTACCTTCGGTTCGACAAATAGTCATTCACCTTGGGTTTAATGTGCGGTGTGTACCTCTGGAATTTCGTGATGCCTTTGCCAAAAGATGAGCTGACACTGGTGACATGCCAGGCAGCTAACACTATTCCTATATCTCGGGCAATTGCCAGCTATCTGAGCCAACAGCTATCGATACCGGTCAGATTTATAGAGAATATCAAATGGCAGGATGCCTATCAGGGAATTGCAGGTGGTGAAATCGATATCGGTTGGATCTGCGGCCGTCCTTACGCGCAGCTGGTCGATGAAATTCACGCACCGATTCGTCTCCTGACGGCTCCGGTCATGCATGACCCACGCTATCACAATCGTCCTATATACTTCTCAGATGTTATCGTCCGTCATGATAGTCCCTATACCAAATTCGAAGACTTGCGCGGCAGGACATGGGCGTACAATGAACCAAGCTCACAATCAGGCTACCACATCACCTGCTATAATCTTTCTACAATAGGCGAAGACGCCCAGTTCTTTGGCCATGTAATTGAGAGTGGAAGCCATTCTCAATCGATAGATATGGTTATGGCAGGGAAGGTGGACGCATCGGCCATAGACAGTACTCTTCTTGAATGGCTAATTAAGCAGGATCCTTCACTACGAAAAAAATTGCGTATTATCGATACTTGGGGACCGAGCCCCATTCCACCTCTTGTAATTAATTCTTCTCTCGGCGAGGATAAAATTAACGCGATCCAGAACCATTTACTTGAGTTAGAAAACTCAGCTGCCGGACGGAAGATATTATCAGCCGGCCTCTTACGCCGCTTTTCGAAAGTTATAGACAACGAATATAATCCGATAAGAGAGATGGCGAGCATCTCCAGTGGGATAAGGTTAGAGTCTAGATAGCACGTTCAATTTTCGTATAGTGATTTAACAACACTTAAAGTATTGATGGCAACAAGGACTATAGGGTGGGGGAGTTTTGATCAAGTGCCTGTACAGGAGTGATATCGAGGTTATCGAGCCATTCTGTGACCACCTGAACCCCAAGAACCGGAGCGTAAATATTACGGGTGGTTGTGATATCGGCATGGCCTAAAAACTCCTGGACTACTTCCAGCGGCATTCCGGCGCGAAGAAGCTGGGTTGCGCGGAAGTGACGGAAGTCATGAGCCGACAGATTTTCGTGTAGCTGCAGCGCTTTTACCCCTCGTTTGACGATATTGTGAACAGATGTAATCGTCAAGCGGGCGTTTTGAGAATTCCGGCTATGCGAGACAAATAAGGCGGGGTTATTGTCCGTTCGCTCTGCTAAGTAGGCCATGGTGGCATCGCGGGCATATTTGCGAAGGTGAAGGGTGCGGCCCTTGTTTCCTTTTCCGATAACAGTAGCATATTCAGCTCGCCCGTGACCTACATTAGCCCGGTTAAGGGCGACAATCTCTGAGATACGCGCAGCCGTGGAGTAGAGCATTTTGACCACCGCCCGATTTCTTAGTAATGATAATCGGCGATTATACTGATCATTTTCAGGAAGAAGAGGAAGGCTATCGTAGTAGTCGATTATCTTGGGGATATCTTGCCGGGCCAGATCGAGGTCTATCACGTTTTCCGCCTGGTTACGCTCGATCTGACGTCTTGCCATTTGACGCTGCAATTTGCCGAGCTGAACAGTTTCAGGCAGCCTATCGTGCCCGTCAAGGAAGTTCAGATAACCAACGACAGCCGCCATATAAGTTGTCACCGTGGCTCGAGATCGGTTGGCTAGAAGCCATGATCGGTAATCGAGGATGACTTCTGTCGTTAATCGATCAGGAGCCAGCGGCCACTCTTCGATTTTTGAGTAACCTGCCTTTTTATAATGCTGCAACCAATCAGCGAAAAGTCGCAAGCCACTGCGATAGGTAGTTTCTGTTTTGATGCTCTGTGCGCCTGCTTCCAGAAGATAACGCTCTTCACTTTGCCAGGCTGTCCCTTCAGGCAACGGCCGCTCAGATATGGGTAACTTGGTTTCATGCTTTGGCATATGCGCTCCTAACAAAGAGGGTAGAGGACTGCTTGACCGGCTTAAACTAATATCATAGTTAAATTAACTAACATTAGTGTTACTTTACATTCTCTCTGTCAATCAGTCAAGTAATTCGCGCAAAACAGCATTTGCAAGGTAAAATGCCCATCATATATCTGAATGTAATTCTCGTTACCGCGCGAGACAAGTATGGCTGCGTTTAACTTGGATTTTTCCCGGAGGAATTATATGGATCGGACCAACCTTAGCCAGGAAACAATCGATGCAATTATCGGCGGTTACCACGGTGCTCCTTTTGACATCCTTGGACCGCATCTTAAAGATGGCGATCTGGTGATTCGGTGTATCGAACCCGATGCTGAACATATAAATGTCCGCACCGGGCAAATTCAGACTTACGCAATGGTGAAAATCCACCCGGGCGGTTTGTTTGAGGCCATCATCCCTCACCAGGATGAAGCCTTTCACTACCAGCTTGAGAAGCACTATTACTCTGGCCATACAGCGCTACACGAAGATCCTTATGCGTTTCCTCCTACACTGACTGACTTTGATTCCCATCTCATGACTGAGGGTACACATCTTCGCATCTACGAAAAATTAGGTGCGCACCTGACGGAATTAAATGGTGTGAGGGGTGTTATATTCGCGGTGTGGGCACCGAACGCTCTTCGAGTCAGCGTGGTCGGGCGCTTTAATAATTGGGACGGCCGCCGCCACCCCATGCGCTTTCACCCAAGCAACGGCATTTGGGAACTATTCATACCTGAGATCAGCGAAGGTGAAATCTATAAGTATGAACTCAAAACCTACT
This sequence comes from Chloroflexota bacterium, assembly GCA_046485205.1. Lineage (GTDB taxonomy): Bacteria > Chloroflexota > Anaerolineae > Promineifilales > Promineifilaceae > Promineifilum. Next base: position 6,098 of record JAWOHK010000070.1, read on the forward strand.
ATCAGGGTTACATGGTAACAAAAGCTGACCCAGTCGCCTTCGCGGCCGAGATGAGACCCAACAATGCCTCCGTTGTCTGGGATATCAACAAATATCAATGGCAGGACAGCGAATGGATGGCCATGCGAGCCGATGAACAAAGTCCTGATTCACCGATGAGCATCTACGAGGTCCATCTCGGCTCATGGCGCAGAAAAAACGGCTGGGAGTGGTTAACCTATCAAGAATTGGCTGAAGAACTTGTTACCTATGTCAAAGAGATGGGTTTCACACATATCGAATTGCTTCCTATAGCTGAACACCCTTTTGACGGCTCTTGGGGTTATCAGGTGACCGGATTCTTTGCGCCTACCAGCCGGTTCGGTACCCCTGATGACTTTATGGCCTTTGTTGATGCTTGTCATCAGGCCGGTATCGGGGTCATTGTCGATTGGGTCCCGGCCCACTTCCCCACTGATGAACATGGTTTGGGCTTCTTTGATGGTACACATCTATACGAACATGATGACCCACGCCTTGGTCGGCATCCGGATTGGGGCACTTTGATATTCAATTATGGTCGAAATGAGGTCAGCCAATTTCTTGTAAGCAACGCCATCTTCTGGCTTGATAAGTACCACATCGACGGACTGCGAGTGGATGCTGTAGCGTCCATGCTTTATCTTGATTTTTCACGAAAACAAGGAGAATGGTTGGCCAATCGGTACGGCGGCCGTGAAAATCTTGAGGCCATTCAATTCATTCGTCGCTTTAATAACGTCGTTCACGATCTCTATCCGGATGTTGTGACGATTGCCGAGGAATCAACTGCCTGGCCGGGTGTGACACGACCCGTTACGGATGGTGGATTGGGCTTTGATTATAAGTGGAATATGGGCTGGATGCATGATACTTTGCAATATTTCAAGAACGATCCTGTGTATCGAGCCTACCACCATGGCACATTGACTTTTTCTCTTTTATATGCCTTTAGCGAAAAATTCATGTTGCCACTTTCCCACGATGAAGTTGTTCATCTCAAGCGTAGCATGCTGGATAAGATGCCGGGAGATGTCTGGCAGCGGTTTGCTAATCTGCGAGTCCTTTATACTTATCAATGGAGTCATCCCGGTAAAAAGTTACTTTTCATGGGCGGAGAATTCGGTCAGTGGCGGGAATGGAATGAAGCCACAAGCCTGGACTGGTATTTGCTCGATCAAGACCCGCGCCATGGTCAGCTTCAAGCCATGTTGACCAGATTGAACCACCTCTACCAAACTCAACCAGCGCTGCATGAAGAGGATTACTCCTGGGAAGGTTTCCAATGGATAGACTTGCACGATTATGAACGCAGTATCCTAGGTTACGCTCGCCGCGCCCCCGTAAGTGATGAAGTGATTTATGTTGTGATCAACTTCACACCGGTCGTTCGGGAGGGTTATCGGCTTGGTGTTGATCAGCCAGGTTTGTATCACGAAATTTTCAATAGTGACGATGAAACCTTCGGCGGAAGCCATGTCGTAAATGAACCCAGACCGGCGGCGGAAATCCCGTGGCACGATCAACCCTATTCAATTGAAATGATGGTACCTCCTCTGGCGGCTGTTTTTCTCAAATGCCAAAAGGAGTGAATGCTTATCTGAAAATGAACAGAACGAACCATCAGCTTCTCTACCCGCTACTATTCAAGCCGGTGTTGAAGGACTACATTTGGGGCGGCCGAAATTTGCAGCGGATTCTGGGGCGCGAGCTTCCGGATGGTAACATCGCCGAAAGTTGGGAAATAGCCGCGCATGATGACGGCGTAACCATCGTTAGGAACGGCCCCCTTGCGGGCATGTCCTTATTCGAGCTTCATCGAAAACTAGGGTTAAGTCTCATCGGCCGTCGAAACCAGTGGGCCCAGGAGAGAGATAAATTTCCCCTCCTAATCAAATTGCTTGATGCCCACGATAAGCTCTCCGTTCAGGTTCACCCTGGAGATGAGTATGCGCTGGCCCACGAAGGTAACGAGTTAGGCAAGACCGAGATGTGGGTCATCCTGCATGCTGAACCCGATTCGGCTATCATTCTTGGAGTTCGTCAAAACACAAATCCCGAGCTGTTTCGTCAGGCTATTCATGATGGATCGCTTGAATCTTACTTGCACAGGCTATCAATAAAGGCCGGGGACTATGTCTGTGTGCCCAGCGGAACTGTGCATGCCATTCTAGGCGGGGCACTGATCGCTGAAATACAACAGAATTCGAATACCACTTATCGCCTCTATGATTGGGGTCGCCGGATGCCAGACAGCAGCGTGCGCTCGCTGCATGTGGACCAAGCGTTGGATGTCATTGATTTCAATCAAGTAGAGCCATCGTTACAACCGCCTTCCCCACTGCCGGCGAATCTGAAAGATTCCAACGGTATCCAATGCTGGTTGTTGTGCAAGAACCAATACTTCACAACAGAACGGATCATATTGGCAGCCGGGAGTGTCTATCGAGGTAATTGTAATGGCCAGAGCCTTGAAATATGGGGGGTGTTGGAAGGAGAACTCTCGATCAACAAGGTAAATCTGAGAGCCGTTCAATTTTCGCTCTTGCCAGCTGCCCTTGGTCCTTTCGAGATCAAGTCTGTCAGTGGCGCAACATGTCTTCGCGTTTATTCGGACGAATAATTTATTTAACCTTCATGTACCTTGCAAATATACATAATTTTGATATGATTATCGATGCTCTCACGCCTCCAATGAGTGGATTGAGCAAATAGATGGAGGTTTTGAATTGGCTAATACGGAATCTGCAAAAAAGCGCATCAGACAAACCGAAAAGCGCACCTTACGCAATCGTCATTATAAGGCATCGGCTCGCACTTATGTTAAAAGAGTGCGTGTTTTGATCGCTGAAAATAAACTCGACGAAGCTGAAGAAGTCGCGCGCCAGGCATATCGCACGTTGGATAAGGCGGCACGGAAAAACATCGTGCATCCACGTAACGCTGCTCGGCGGAAGGGACGTTTGATGGCGGCGTTAGCGGCCGCGCGAAACGTATCGGAGAAATAACAGGCGAAAACAGATGCTCCGTTGTATGCGGACATCCTAATCATCTGGAATTTTAAGCACCGTCATGATTGGCGGTGTTTTTTTATTCACTTATGGCTGTTTCGGTACCCATCTATCGATGGTGAAGAGTCGGGAAAGATCAACTGATAACCTTGGCCACGAACAGTTTTTAACAATTGCGGATGACTCGGTTCTTTTTCGATACATTCCCTAACCCAGCGGACATGAACATCCAATGTGCGGGTGTCACCAATGAAATCCGTATCCCACACGGCCACCATTAAGTCTCGACGACTAAGCACTTCATTTGGATGGCGAATAAAAGTTTCAAGCAACAGCGCCAGCTTCGGTGTTAGAGTGAATTCCCCCTTACCTGTCACCTCAACAGACCGCTTGCTTAGAAACAGCGTTATGTTCCCATATCGAACAACTTCTTCCTTCGCGATATCTGCCGGTAACAAAGCACGGACACGATTTAATACCTTCCTCGCTGAAAAAGGGCGTTCCAGATAAACGTCAGCGGTTGCACTGCGATCCTCTTCTTCGTCCTTAGCACGGCAATGAATGATTGGTGTTTTTTCAGCGAGTTTGCGTAAACGTTGGCAAGTCCGAACGCCATTAGACCGCATGGAGGAAGCATCAAACAGGATCAAGTCGGGCGTGCGATCATCCAGCCATTGTATGGCATCATTGCCCGTATGGACAACAGCGGTATTGTAGTTAGCCTTTTGGAGCGCAATTACCAACGAATCTCGTCCGGCACTATGCCCCTCAACCAGTAATATGAACGGACTTGAACCCATTTTGTTTCCTTAAGAAATTGGAAGGAATAGAAATTATAGACTCAATGTATTTCGAGGCAAGGGTTATTCGCCGCAATTTCACTCTGTTTGAATGGTCAACTGATATCACTCCCCGCTATCATATATATGATCGATAAATATTGGCGCCAATATGGTTATCACCAAATCCCTTGCGCAAGGTGTGATCAAATGGGAGTGGCTTGTCATGTTACTCCTGATACCAGTCTTCCTGTTTTCTGATAATTATCAGGTATATCTGCTTGTCATAATTCCGCTTTTTTGGGTCCTTCGAATAATCGCCACCGGGCGGTTCTTTCAAGCAACACCTCTCGACCTGACGATTTTGTTATTTTTGTCCATGATCGCAGTCAGCTTTATTGTGACGTTTGACGCGTCGTTAAGTCTTCCCAAAATTAGTGTCATCTTGTTGGGAGTCGGTTTATTTTATTCATCGGTACACTTTTCCCAAAGCCATCCTAAAAAAAATTGGTACGTCCTCGTCTTCGTGCTTGGCTCAGGCACGTTGATGGCAATGATTAGCCTTATCAGCGCTGATTGGCAGCCTCCATTTTCATTTCTTAATCAGATGCGAACTATGCTGCCGGAATGGGTGCCAGCGCTTCCCGGCACCCATGGTGGTGTCGTTAACGCGAATGAAGTAGCCGGTACGTTGAACTGGATTGCACCCTTGATGCTCGCTTGTCTGATAGGCATGAGCAAGCGATTATGGACAAACCACAAAGTATTGCTTTTTGGCTTGGTGATTGGATCGGTCGTCACAACATTTACGTTATTGGCAACCTTGTCGCGAGGTGGAATCCTCGGATTTGCAATAGGACTAGCGGTTATTATGGCCCTCTACATGCAACCACGCTGGAGACTCGTTCTGGCTGTTGGTATGGTTGTAATGGCTTTGGCCTTTTTCTTTTCTTATCAGAACCCACAAACAGGCAATGATGCCTTTGACGATGCGATGGGGCTGGAAAGCCGCATCGAACTCTGGGAGCGGGGAGTGCTTGTGGTGTCTGATTTCCCCTTGACTGGCATCAGTATCAATGGATATCGCCGGGTAGTTCATACCCTATATCCACTTTATTCAATTGCGCCGGAGACGGACGTCGCTCATGCCCATAATCATCTCTTACAGACAGCGGTGGATCTGGGCTTGCCGGGCCTGATTATTTACCTGGCTATATGGCTCATTTGTGGCGGCATGCTGTATAGGTCTTGGCGTCGCCTGGTCAATCAAAACAGGATCGATGGCATTCACTATGCTTTGGTTGCCGGATTATCGGGTTCGCTGATAGCCGGATGGATTTTCGGGACATTTGATGCCGTTGCTTTAGGATCTCGACCAACATTTATCTGGTGGCTTTTGTTGGGTCTTGTTGTCTCGACTCATCAGGAAGTTTGTTTTCGCGATAATAAAAAGCCTCGGACAATTGATTACCCCTCGCCGGCAGAAACCTCTGAAGTCAACAAAAGACAAACACCGAGAGGACCAACCATCCCCCCAACCGGAATGGACGCCAAGACCAAAGCTGTTTCGGCCGCGACCATCCAACCCGTTGAGATAGAATCTTCCGAATGAGAGATACCGTCGGGCCTGCATGCGGTCCCTCCCCAGAAGTTTGCGCGCCATGCGAGCCGGCACTATAATTCCGATACACGTTGCGGCATTGGTGAAGTGGTATCACAGCAGCTTCCCAAGCTGTTATCACGGGTTCGAATCCCGTATGCCGCTCTTTCACGGCCTGCTTCTATCCTGAGGGGTCCTCCAACTTTAGCTGTATATTGCCAATTGTCAGAATATCCCCTGGTGAGATCACAACAGCCTCGTTGATCGGTGTGTCATTCAGGAGAGTGCCGTTACGACTATTCTGGTCCTCTAGCCACCATTGGGCGTCGC
>JAWOHK010000090.1:0-15464 GCA_046485205.1 Chloroflexota bacterium
TGTGACGATTGTTTTAAGTATCATGGCTATCGTGTCACTCATCCTAAGCGTGGTGCTGGTTACAAATACTCTCACCGCAGTCATTACCCAACAAACAGACCAGATAGGCGTGATGAAAGCCATAGGTGGTCGCCGGTCAGCGATTGCTCGCAGTTACCTGGTCAGTGTGATGCTAATCGGGTTTTTAGCCCTTCTGATTGCGCTTCCTTTGAGCCTGGCCGTGGCTTATGGTGGTACACGTTGGTTTCTGAACATTTTTAACATCGATTACACAATCTTCCAGTTCTCGCCGCGCGCGGTTAATTATCAGGTGCTTGCTGCTCTTCTCGCGCCCTTGTTGGCCGCGCTATGGCCGGTGATGAAAGGTGCTCGCATCAGCGTGCGCGAGGCCATCGCCACCTACGGTCTGGGCAGCGATTTTGGCAGCAGCGCGCTCGATCGGGGTATCGACGCGCTCGGCCGGCGCTTCTTGCCGACAGCCTATGCTGCCGCGCTGGGGAACATGTTCCGTCGCAAGGGACGACTTGTCCTCACACTTTTAGGCCTCACCACTTCCGGGGTTATGTTCCTGGTCGTTATGAGCCTAATCTCTTCTACCCGCCTGACGCTTGACAATGATATGGCTCGCCGTAGTTACGACATACGCATCGGCTTTTCCCAGCCGCAAAGCGGGTCGGATGTTCGCGATGTGATGCGTGAAATTGACAACGTAGCCGAGGCCGAGACCTGGTTCAGTCATAACGCCACGATACTCCGCGACGGTCAGCGGCTTCAGGACTCGACCGGTCTTGGAGCTCAACTCACCGGTATTCCGGCCGCATCTACGATGGAGCAGCCCCTTATCATCGACGGCCGCTGGCTCCAACCGGATGACGGGAATGATATCGCAATCAGCCGCGAGACGGCTGTGGAGAACGATTTGGCGGTCGGGGACATGGTTACCTTGGACCTGGGATCTCTCGGTGAAGATGAGTGGCAAGTAATCGGCATTTACAAGTCTTTCTATAATACAGGCTTTGTTACCGAATCTCTTTATGCTCCGCTGGACGCGGTGGAAGAATCGACCGGTTTGTCTGATATCGCGATTTTTATCCTTATTCGTACAACGACTACTGCACCGGAAGCTGTCGCCGCTGTCGCTGACGACGTGAAAAGCGCATTTGAAGACGAAGGAATGAAGATCGATCTTTACACTACCGCGCTGAAATCCGATCAGCGCCGGGACCTGGACAATCAGTTCAATTCGGTGATCGGCATGCTGCAGGGACTGGCCATGCTCGCGGCCACTGTCGGCGGCATTGGCCTCATGGGAGCGCTTGGCATCAGCGTGGTCGAGCGCACGCGCGAGATTGGCGTCTTGCGAGCCATTGGTGCCCGGTCACGGTCGATCTTGTCGCTGTTCATGATGGAAGGGCTACTTCAGGGCTTTCTGAGTTGGCTGGTTGCCGTACCGCTCGCCTTTGTCCTAGCCCGGCCAATGGCCGAACTGCTCGGTCGAACCATGGTCGATGTTGAATTAGACTACGCCTTCAACTGGCAGGCCGTCCTCTTCTGGTTCGGAACGATCCTTGTTATATCCATTGTAGCCTCCCTCCTTCCCGCCCTGCGGGCTACCCGCGTGAGCGTTCGAGAAAGCCTGGCCTATGCCTGAACAACCGGCAAGAAAAAAGCCGCGCCTCCTATTTTAGGAGCTGCGGCCTATATTTTACTCGGTAAATTGATTCTTAGAGCTTCGGTATTTTCAACACTTGCCCCGGACGGATCAGACTCATATTGTCGCCAATGACATCTTTGTTGGCTTCGTAGATCAGGCGGAAGTTCGCTTGCGTGCCATAATACTTCTCAGAGATAAGACTCAGATTGTCGCCGGCCGCCACAGTATGTTCAGCGATGAATTCCTTGAAGCGGGGAACCGATTGAGTCTCGGTATTCTCGCCGGTCTTCTCTTCTTGCGATTCGGCCTCTTGCATGGCTTCTTCTAGGATGACCTGATCTATGGCCAACTTTCTGGCCTGTTCTGCCTGCCGCTTTTCTTCCGCCTCGCGGCGGGCTTGCTTGATGCGGGCCAGCGCTTCATCGGCTGCTTCTTGGTCTTCAACTTGCTTGCTTGATTTTTCTTCTGCCATACTTTCTCCTTTACTTGTAGGAAAACTGATCTTGGCGTCTGTTTTCAGGTGGTTGGAGTTAACTGCTGCCTGGTGAGGTGACGAGAACGGTCTCTCGCTGGTTTCGTTTCAACTCCACTGAAGGATAACATTTTTCAGGAGCAGATCAAAAATAGTGTCGATTGACCTGGCATTGGTTACAATTACATTGCTATGTTTGCACTTGCCATGACTTCAAACCCACAAGCCCCACTTCCGCAACCTTTATGATCGAAAGGAGTATTCAGCATGGAAATGAAGGCCAATACCGTTCCTGATATGCCAACAACTACCGTCCTGGAACTGGATGGCGAGCTGGATGCTTCCAATTATCTGGATGTCATTGAAGAGGTGCGACAACTTTATCAAAATGGCACGCGCCACTTGGTAATCGACCTGTCCGATCTCAGGTTTCTATCCAGCTCCGGCCTGGTCGCTTTGCATAGCGCAGCTCTGGTCATGCGGGGTGAAGAACCACCAAACCCCGAACTGGGTTGGAGCGCTTTCCATGCAATTGCCACCGACGTAGAGCATGGATTCGAATCGTGCTGCAAGCTGGTCAATCCGCAGGGGCGAGTACGCAAATCCCTGGAGATGACGGGTTTCAATAACTTTCTTGAGATCTTCGATGACACGGCCACAGCCGTCCAGTCCTTCTCTGCGACTCCCTGATCGATTATCGACGACACCATTCGAATCGCAGACATCCGGCCTGCTCATCCTCAACACTCCGGCTGATGGCCGGGGCGTTCAATTATGGAGGCATTATGTGGATTGAAACCTCCCCGGAAGTGCAGATGATCTTGCGCACCGTAAAAGATTTCGTGCAGGAGGAAATTGTTCCCCTGGAACGGCTCTTTCTCCATCACGACTTTGACAGCCTGTTTCCGCTCCTGGACGAAAAGCGCCGGTTAGCCCAAAGTATCGGCCTCTGGCTGCCCCAAATCCCGGCCGAAGATGGCGGTATGGGCCTGTCACTGGTCGAACATGGGTTGGTCAGCGAGGTGCTGGGCCGATCCCCGCTCGGCCACTACACACTCAATTGCCAGGCACCCGACGCGGGTAATATGGAAATCCTGATCGAACACGGCACGCCGGAGCAAAAGGAGCGATTTCTCCGCCCGCTGCTGGCCGGGGAGATCCGCAGCTGTTTTTCCATGACCGAGCCGGAAAATCCCGGGTCGAACCCGACCTGGCTGAGCACGACGGCCGTCAAGGATGGCGATGATTACGTGATCAACGGCCACAAATGGTTCACCAGCGGAGCCGACGGCGCGGCATTCGCCATCGTCATGGCCGTCACAAACCCGGAAGCCGGCCGGCACCAAAAGGCCAGCATGATCATCGTTCCAACCGATACGCCTGGATTCAAACTCATTGAAAACACCTCAGTCATGGGCGAGCGCGGGCAGGGTTGGGCCAGCCACGCCGAGATTCGCTATGACAATTGCCGCGTGCCGCAAACCAACCGGCTGGGTGGCGAGGGAATGGGCTTCGCCATCGCCCAGCATCGGCTGGGGCCGGGGCGCATCCACCACTGCATGCGCTGGATCGGTATCTGCGAGCGCGCTTTTGACCTGATGTGTCGCCACGCGGCGCTGCGCGAAATCGCGCCAGGCCGGACGCTGGCCGAGATGGGGCCGGTGCAAAATTGGGTCGCCGAGAGCCGGGCCGAGATCGATGCCGCGCGATTGCTGGTCTTGCAAACGGCACACAAGATCGACCGTGATGGTGCTTATGCCGCGCGCGATGATATTTCGCTCATCAAGTTCCACGTTGCCGGCGTGATGCAAAATGTCCTCGACCGGGCGATCCAGCTCCATGGGGCGATGGGCATGACCGATGAGACGCCGCTGGCCTTCTGGTATCGCCACGAGCGGGCGGCACGAATCTATGATGGGCCAGATGAGGTGCACAAGTGGAGCGTAGCCAGGCGTATCCTCAGCCGGTATTTAGCCTAAGTTGCCATGACGCACCGTGATCAGGATGTGATCGAGGTCCGGCCGGACGAGCGTCTGGACGAAGATCAACTATCCGTCTATCTAGCCGGGAAGTTGCCGATCGCAGAAGGTCAACTGCGAATCCGCCAGTTCAGCGGTGGAGCTGCCAATTTGACCTATTTGCTTACTTATGGGCCGCATGAATACGTCCTCAGGCGGCCGCCGCTCGGCCCGATCGCCAAGTCAGCCCATGATATGGGGCGAGAGTTTCGCGTCCTGTCCGTTCTTTATCAAGCTTTTCCCTACGCGCCACGTGCCTATCTGTATTGTGACGATGAAAGCATCATCGGCGCGCCGTTCTTCATCATGGAACGCCGCCACGGGGTGATTGTGCGGCGCACCTTACCGGAAGTCTATGCAAATCAGAAAGGCGCCTCGCGACGAATGTCCGAGGCAGTGGTTGATACTCTGGCCGCCTTCCATGCCGTCGATTACGAGTCGCTCGGCCTGGACGAGCTGGGCAAACCGGAGGGTTTTATCAGCCGCCAGATCGAGGGCTGGAACAACCGCTGGCAGGCGGCCAGGACAGCTGAACTGGCTGATATGGACCGCGTTTACACCTGGTTAAAGGCCAACCAGCCACCCGCAAGCGGTTACTCGCTCGTCCACAACGACTACAAGCTCGACAACGTCATGCTGGCCGTTAATGACCCAGGCCAGGTTGTGGCCGTATTCGATTGGGATATGTGCACGCTGGGGGATCCGCTCTCCGATCTCGGCGCGTTGCTGACCTACTGGACCGAGCCGTCCGACCCACCCTACCTGCAAGCGACGGCCATGATGCCGCTGGGTGAACCGGGCTTCCTGACTCGCGAGGAGCTGGTGCGGCGATATGCCGAGAAAAGCGGCCGACCGGTCGACAACGTTGATTTTTACCACGCCCTTGGCCTGTTCCGCCTGACGGTGATCGTCGCCCAGATTTACATCCGTTACGTGCGCGGCCAAACACAGGATCATCGTTTTGCGGCCATGGGACATATGATCCCCGCTCTGGCCCGCCGGGCGCGCGAATTGACGGCCGGTTGAATCCAAAAAAGTCACGAAATTACTTGCTCAAATTCCCGATTTGAGTATGATCGGGTTAGTATAACATGCACTGAGCCACGGCTGTTTGTTCTCCCACAACGAGATAGCCGCCGCATGTTTGCAAAGGAGAGTGCGAGCCATGTCACCTTCGCCCCCGGCCCGGAAGCCAGGCTTTTTCAGCCGAATCTGGGCCTTGGTACCGTTTTCCGCCTGGCTATTACTGGCCGCGATCATTGGCGGGATCGCCGGGTTAGGAGCCTTCACTTTCGCCTATGCCCAGGGCGCATCTTATCTCTCAGACGAGCCGTCAGCCTGCGTTAACTGTCATGTGATGCGTGATGTGTATGACGGCTGGAATCACGGCAGTCACAAAGCCATAGCTGTCTGCAATGATTGCCACACGCCCCACAGCTCTGTAGTTGCAAAATATGCCGTCAAGGGGCTCAACGGCTTCCGCCATAGCGCCGCTTTCACCCTGGGGAATTTCCCCGAACCCATTAACATCACCTCGCTTAACCGGAACGTGGCCCAAAATAATTGTCTTTCCTGCCATGAAGCGATCACGGCCGAAATGAATCATACCCTTAGCGACGAACCAACCGATTGCCTGCATTGCCACGCGCGCGTCGGCCATATGAAATGATCAGGAGGATCATCCGATGACAACGTCACCTGCAGAACCAAAACGTAAAGCCAGCCCCTGGTGGTTGATTGCGGCCTTTATTGGCGGAGCGCTGATCATGGGCGCTGTCGCCTTATTGCTGGTAAACATCACCAATCGCAAAGCCGAAGGCGAACAATACCCGCTTAAAGTAGTGGAAATCGCCCCGGACGAGATCGATCCGGCGGTATGGGGCTTGAATTTCCCCCGCCATTATGACTCCTTCGCGAAGACCGAAGACTCCACGATCAGTACGCCCTATGGTGGGTCGGTGCCTTATAGCAAACTGGAGCGTTACCCGGCCATGGTTCGTATCTGGGCCGGCTATGCGTTCAGCAAGGATTTCAATGAGGAGCGCGGCCACTTTTACGCTCTTTCCGACCAGAAAGAGACCCTGCGAACAGAAATCGTCGACCAACCGGGTGCCTGCGCGAATTGCCATTCGGCCAATGCGCCGGGCCTCATCCAGCAAATGGGCTGGGAAGAATTCAACCATACGCCCTACAACGAATTGCGGGATGACCTGCATATCGCCAGTTCGTGTGCCGATTGCCATGACCCGGACACAATGGAACTGCGCATCACTCGCCCGGCATTTATCAACGCCATGGCGGAGCGCGGCGTCGATCTGGAAGCGGCCACTCGGCAGGAGATGCGAACTTACGTCTGCGCCCAATGCCACGTCGAGTATTACTTCGCCGGTGACAACAAGGTGCTGACTTTCCCGTGGGACAACGGCTTTAACATCGACGACATCGATGCCTACTATACTGAGATCGGCTTCAAAGACTGGGCGCACGCCGAGACCAACGCGCCGATGATCAAGATCCAGCATCCGGAATTTGAATTGTGGAACACTGGTTTGCACGCCGAATCGGGCGTGGCTTGCGCCGATTGCCACATGCCTTACGTGCGCGAAGGCGGGCTGAAGGTGTCGGACCACTGGCTGCGCAGCCCGCTGACCAACGTCAATAACGCCTGCCAGTCCTGCCACCGCCAGGATGAATCGGCGTTGATCAATCGCATCAATGTCATTCAGGACCGTACGGCGGGACTGCTGCGCGACACTGAGGAGGCGTTGCTAGATGCGATGGACGCCATCGTCCTTGCCCAAGACGCCGGCGCGACCGACGCCCAGCTGGAGAACGCCCGCTACCTGCACCGCCACGCCTCCATGCGCTGGGACTTCATCTCCTCGGAGAACAGCACCGGCTTCCACAGCCCGCAGGAGTCGGCGCGCGTGCTGGCCGACGCGATTAACTTCGCCCGGCAGGCGCAATTGGAGGCGGAACGGCTGGCTAATCCGGGACCGTCGGTGGTGATAGGGACCACCCCGTAAAAGGAGTCGGTTTAACAATCAAGGCCATGGACTGTTTTCGCCTAACCGCATGGCCTTGAAGTAAATCCCGCTAGGTCAATCGACGACGATATACTTCCTCCTCGGCAGTTGGCCGCGGCCGAGGCGGTCTGCGCCGGCGACGGCCTGGAGTCGGACGACATCCTCGACCTGCTGGCCCACCTGGTCCACAAGTCGCTGGTCAGGGTTGAAGAAAAGGACGGCGAAGCGTGCTTTTCCTGGCTGGAGAGGATTCGCCATCACGTCTGCAAGAAGTTATTGGAGTCGGGCGAGGGCGACTGGATGTGCCGCCGCCATCTGGATTACTTCCTGGAATTCGCCGAGCGGGGTGACCGCGAGTCGCGCGAGCCTCGATCGCTGGGATGGAAGCGACGGATGGATGCAGAGCATAACAACCTGCGCGCCGCGCTTGAATACGCGTTCGATACGGAGGGGGCGATCGATGCGGTCGTTCATTTAACCCGGGCGGTGGACGGGTCAATGGTGTCTGGTCAACGAGTTCCTGGAAGGAGGGCCATTATTGGGTTGAGAAAGCCTTGGCTTATCCCGCTGCCCTGCCTCCCACGGTGCTTCGTGCCAGGCTCCTCTTCCATTCCGCCGTTTTTGATGATCATTGCCCAGGGGAAAAACAGCATCCCCGATTTACTGGCTATTTTTGACGGGCTGGGTGAGGCATTTTGGGTGGAGCACACTTATTTGTTGATGTGGCTAGGGTTCAAACTGTGCTACCAGCCTTACGAAAGGGAGAATGGAACCCGCTACGTACAGGAAGCTATCTGATTTTCGAGGAATCGGGAGAAAAGTGGGGCCTGGGATTTAGATTGAACTTATATAGCGCGGTAATTGCCGACCTAGATAACGATTTCAAGGCCGCCTGGTTAGTGGCGGAGAGAGGCATGGCAGTTGCCCGGCAAACAGGGGAACAATTCCTGATCGCGATTCTTAATAACAACTTTGGCTACTTTTATATCCGCTATGGCCGTTATAACGAGGGGCAAGGTTATTTGGAAAAGGTGCTTGAGGATCACCGGCAATTTCAATCCCTTTTATTTGCATGCCAAACTCTGAAATGGCTTGGCGATGCCTCGCATGGGCTAAACGACTACCTAAAGGCCGAGGCTTATTACCGCGAGAGCCTGGCCATAGTGTTGGACATTGACTGGTTGTCCTATGGGATCAGTGTGCAACAGGCACTGTCGTTGTTGACCGAAGCCCTGGAAGTGGCTTACCAAACAAAGAAACCCGAATTCCCCAGATTCACGACGTTTTATTTCCTGGACTGCATCGCCGCTGTCCTCGCCGTGTAGGGGCAGGCCGACGCCGGGGTGCGCCTGTACGGCGCGTTCGACGCCCAGCTTGAGGCACTGCTGGCGGAAGGTTTTTCCCGCAGCCTTCTCCTAGACGCCGTCGATCTATAGGAGCACGAGTTCTACCTGGCCTTGTGTCGCGACCAACTCGATGAGGTGGCTTTTGACCGCTGTTGGCAAGAAGGGCGGACGCTGGCGCTGGAAGAAGCGACGGAAATGGCTCTGAAGGCAATCCCGGAATAATGCCTATTGCACGAACTGGACGCTGGTGTCGTCACACCTTATGTGGTCATTCTGGTGTGAGCACGCCACTCAACCCATTCAGAATTTGCCGGACCCGGCCTGGAGATACGGCTCCGATCTTCTCCACCAGATCGCGTTTGTCGACGGTAAACAACTGGGTGACGAGCACGACGCTCGACTTCGGCAATCCGGCTTCGCCCTCATCCAACAGGACATTCCCCGGCACTTCTGCCCGGCGAATATTTGAAGTCAGAGCGCACACAATCACGGTGTTGATCGCGCTGTGGTTATAAGTGTTATTTTGAATGACCACATAGGGACGACGAAAGCCTGGCTCGGATCCTTGCGGATCACCGAGATCGACCCAATACACATCACCCTGATCTACCATGGCTCATCCTTTAATAGCCGCAATTGATAGCGGCGCATGGCCACGAGTTGTTCCTCTTCCTCTTCCGCAGACTCACCGGCATATATTTCATTGAGAACCCTGGTCGTCTTTTGGCGATGATAGTGAGCAACGTAGTTCTCCAGCGCCAGGGAGAACAAATGGCTGCGGGAGACTTGCAACTCTTCGGCAATTTCCTCCGCCTGTTGAAACAGATTTTTTTCAATTGAAACAGCGGCTTTAATAACGGTCATACCAATAGTATGAAATAAATACACCCCAAAGTCAATACCAAGCTTCGGGGATAGAGGGTTCCTATCTATCCCTTCTATCCACCAGCTTCTTCAGCCGGCAGGCTAACCTCAACACCGGTGCGTCGTTCCTGCTGTAACGCCGATTTCTTAACCGGTGCCTCTTCGCCGGATAAGAATCCGGCGTTACACCTCCACCAACCCATATCCGGCTTCAACCAATTCCTTCAGGCGACTGCCGAAACGTGCCGCCGGCGCGGCGTCGACGATGTCGTGGTCGAACGATAGGGTTACATCCAACATCTCACGGGGAATGACTTGCCCATCGATCACTGCCGGCTTCCAGCTGATACCTCCCAGTGTGAGGTTGAGCGTATACAAGGGGATCGGGATTCCCCAGCCGCCGCCCCGGCCGAACATGCCCACGGCCGTCACGCTGACCGTCCCGCCGATACGCTTCTGCCAATGCGGGTTCAGCGCGGCGATCCGGTAGACCAACCGTCGCACTGGCCCCGGCAGCCGCGAATATACCCGGATAAGGTTAACGGTCCGGTCGTGATATTGGCGACTGCCCCTGGCCTTTATCGTTCGGATTTCCTCGTGCAGGTCGCGCACGCTGCGGCGATTCGTAGCCTGCACAACATGGGCCAGCGGGAAGCGGCGGTCTTCCAGCTCG
Organism: Chloroflexota bacterium; assembly: GCA_046485205.1. Taxonomy (GTDB): domain Bacteria; phylum Chloroflexota; class Anaerolineae; order Promineifilales; family Promineifilaceae; genus Promineifilum. Next base: position 10,054 of record JAWOHK010000090.1, read on the forward strand.
ACCTCGACGATCGTATTGATGTCGACGTCATCGAACAGGATCAGCCGGCCGCGCCAGTCGCGATAGGCATGGACCATCCGGTCCTCGCCCACGGCCGCGCCGACGCAATGGAGGATAAAGGCCGTGAACGATAGCGATTCGCCGGTGCGTTCCTTATGCTCGCGCAATATTGCGCGCGACCTGGTAACGTCGAACTCGACTAGCCCGTGGATCATATGTTTGTGCCGGGCGACATGGGCCGCATCGACAACCAGTGTTCGCGAGCGCGGATAGGAATGAATTTCGAATCCCGGTGGTTTTTCCTGGCTCATACCTTTGGGAAGGGCGTAGGTGGGTCGTTCGCTCTCCATCGCGGGGCAAACGAAACCAGGGGCGAGCGCTAGGGTTGGTTACCGTTAACCGAGCCAAGAAAACTGCGGAGTACGGTCTGCAATTCGCGGATATCGAGCGGTTTTGGGAGATATTCGTCACAACCGGCTTGCAGGCAGCGCTCCCGGTCGCCCAGCAAGACATTGGCCGTCGTGGCAACAATGGGTATCGACCTGAGTGCCGGGTCGCCCTTAATCTGGCGGGCCAGTTCCAGGCCGTCGATGCCCGGAATGTTGATATCGAGCAGAATAAGATCCGGCGATTCCCTCCGGACCATTTCCAGCGCCGAAAGACCATCGACGGCCGTTATAAATTCGTGCTTCTCGGCTTCCACGATCCGCGACACTAGCCGCAGATTACTGTCGTTGTCTTCGACACAAAGAATTCGCTTGCGCGCCATAGCCACCTGGTTCCCTGTTACAGATGTTCGCTGCGTTGAAGGCCGGTGCAGACCCCGCTCCCGGCACATCTCTATTCAATCACTTGGGCATTACAATCGACATTACATTACAGAGCCGCTTATCGGCTCCTCTCGGCCTATTGCGGGAAGCGTAAAGCCAAAGGTGCTACCTTTACCTGGCTCACTTTCGGCCCAGATGCGCCCGCCATGTAGTTCGATCAGACTTTTGCTGATCGATAGACCCAGTCCGGTTCCACCAATCGACCCGCGCGGCAACGCATCGACCTGCCGGAACTGTTCGAAGACATAGGGCAATTCTTCCGGTGCAATACCGACACCGGTATCGCTGATGACGAAGATGACTTCGCCGTTATCGCGCCGTACCGAAACACGCACGTCGCCGTGGTCAGTGAATTTGATCGCGTTGCCGACGATGTTCCATAGTACTTGGCGCACGCGCGTGCGGTCGGCCGATAGAGCGCCCACATCCTCGGCGATGTCAAGTTCCAGGTGCAACCCTTTTTGTTCGGCCAAAGGCGCGGCGGTAGCCATCAGTTCGGCGGCTACGCGCCGGATATCAACGGACTCAAAACTCAACTCCAGGCGTCCTGCCTCAATCTTCGACATATCCAGGATATCGCCGATGATATCCCGCAGGTGATAACCACTGCCACGAATGAGTTGAAGATCTTCGACCATACGCTCGGTCAATTCGCCGTCGAGCCCCATCAACAGAACATCGGCAAAACCGATGATCGAGTTAAGCGGCGTGCGAAGCTCGTGGCTCATGCGGGCTAGAAAATCGGTTTTCAGCCGGTCGACTTCCCGCAATTTATCGGCCGTTTCCAGCTGTTGGGTGTAAAAATCAGCGTTCTGAATGGCGACGGCCAACTGCGCGGCCAGAATCTTGTAGACCTGTACATCTTCCGGCCAGAATCGGCCCACCGTATCGGCCTGCACGTCGAGCACACCCAACAGTCGATCGCCGACCGCTATGGGTACCGCCAGCTCGGAGCGCGTCTCCGGCAACAGGGGATGCGGCAAAAAATCATCCGCTTCCTGGGTATCGGTAATGATCACCACGTCGCGGTCGCGAGCGGCGCGAGCCACCAGGGAATTAGCTGTGACCGGGATGACCCAATTTTCGCGAACCATGCGCTTGCCGACCCGACCCGCGCCGGCTCTCAGCATCAATGACTCGCCGGGCTCATCCAGTAAATAAATATGAGCGTGGTAGAGATCGAAGCTTTCCTTGGTCAGATCGGCCGCGGTCGCCAGGAGCCGGTCTGATTCAAGCATCCCGGCTGCGCCGATGCTGACCTCGGCCACGGTTCGCAATTCGGCCGACAAGCGAGCTTGTGCTTTAAGCGCTGTCTCAGTCTGGTCAAACAAGCGCGCGCGCTGGACGGCCGTCGCGGCCTGCGATACGATCGTTTCCGCCAAACGTAACTGGGTCTCGGTGAGTTCAACGCCTTCCTCGACCACATCCAGGCCGACCGTACCGATCACATCATTGCCGACAACCAGGGGCAGGATGACAATTGAGCTCACGCCGCGCTGCCGCAATACCTCGTGGGCCGAAGCCGTGAGAGGGTTCTCCATGGCGTTTTCGACGATGACCGGTCGCTTGTCGCGAATGGCTATTTGCGAGGACGGATTATTTTCGAGGGGGATGACCACGCCGACAGCGCTGGGCGAGCGCAAGCGTTCCGATCGGTCGGCTACAACCGTCAGGTGGGTCCGTTCCTCGTTCAGGATGGCGATGCCGATTTGTTTGATCGAGGTAGCCTCGGCCAGTTCATCGACGATCACTTGCAGACTCTTCTGGAGATCGGTGGTGGCAGCGACAGCTGTGACAACCCGATTGATAATTTCGAGTTCATCGCTGCGGCGTCGGGCTTCATCAAGCGCTTCCTCAGCCTGCTGTGTGAGGCGCAAGTTCTCCAGATGCGCGCCGAGCTGGCCGGCAACAGCCGCGACCAACGAGCGGGCCTGATCGGCTTCGGCCGTCGAGTTGGTGCCCAATTCCAACAGGCCGATAGTCGTGCCGCGCACATCGATCGGCTGGACCAACTGACCAACTGCCTCAGACACAGAGGTACCATCTCCTTCCCAAACCGCACTGGCCGAGTGATCAGACAGAAAGCGGCCCCACCCGTCTTGAGTCGGTACACTGGCCTGGCGGGCCAATTCCTCGCGTGTGCGGCTGACCTCCTCAAAGAGGCGGGCATTGACCACGGCAACGGCCAATTGGGCGGCTAGGGCCATAAAGGCATCGATGTTATCGTCGCCCAGCCTGCCGGGTACATTGTCTTGCAAATTTAGGACGCCGATGACTTCTTCTTCGATAATCATCGGCACCGCCAGTTCGGATTGAGTGTCCGGCAACAACGGGTTGGGCAGAAAGAGGGGGCTTTCGCGGGCAAAGGTCACGACAACCGGTTGGAGAGACAGAGCAGCCGTGCCATTGATGGAACCGGGACCCACCGGCAATCGGTGGCCTTGCTTCAACAGTTCCTCGCCGACCGTGCCTGTCCCGGCTCGCACCTCCAGCTCGTTTGTAACGGAGTTCAGGAGGTATATCTGGGCATAATAGAGATCGAAACGATCGCGGACCAACTCAACTGCTTCTTGCAGCAATGTGTCAAGTTCGCGCACGCGGGTGATCCTGCGACCAACGCGTGCCGCCAGCGTCAGGGCATTGGTACGTTCTTCGACCTGGCCTTGCAACGTGGCCTCGGTCTGGTGGAGGGTGCGTTGCAGTTCCCGGGCCTCGACCTGATACCGGTACCCCATATCGAACGCCAGAAAAATCAAGTAACTGAAGACTGCTAAACCGGCCACTATTACAAAAAAGGATGTCACTGTCCAGGGCATCGCTACCGGCGGCACAAATAAAACAGGTAACAGAGCGACTACGACGCCGAGGATGCCTAAAGCTGCTACCCAGCCGCGCCCCAGCAATAATCCGGCAGCAAGTAACAGGATCCCTAACAGGATCAGGATCGCCGGCAGATAAGGAGGCGGCCAGACGGCGGCAATAAGATAGGCTGCCAGGACTAAAAAGATAACGGCCAAACTGCCCGTTTCCAGCCGTTGTTGGGAATGGAACACCAGTCCGGCGATAGCGGCCGTGCCCAGCAAAAGTCCCACAACCAATATCCGGCCTCCGGCCAATACCGGCCCGCCTAACAAGTCGGTAATGAGCAAGGCAGCACTTAATGATACAAACGACCAGGATATCAACTGCAGCAATCTGGCCTTGTAAATGCGCGTGTCGCCCTCAAAAACGGGCAAACCGAACAATATGTTTCCTTGGCCGTTGGAGTTATCTTCCATCGCTCGTTGTCTCCCCCTCCAGCGTCAGACGCACGGCTGCCCGGCGTGTAGGCAAGGCCTGGGTCAATTCGACCAGCGCCGTATTCATGGCCGAATCCATGTTGGTTGTTTGGATAATTTTGCGGCTAATAGCATTGATGAGGGCTTCCTGCTCGGCTTGCTGGTGGATCTGAGCTACCAGCCGACCATTACGCAATGCAATAGCCGTTTGCCCGGCGATGACTTCCAGAAGTTGGGCGTCTTCACCGTCCAGCCCTCCGATCTCATCCTCCTGCACATCCAGAACGCCCAGTACTTCATCGCCGTAGGTGATCGGCACGGCGATCTCGGCTTGCGTGCCCGGCAATAGCGGGTTCGGTAACCAGTTTTCATCGACGCTCACTTGCGGTACGATGACCGGCTTGTTGATGGAATAGGCTTGGCCGACAAGACCCTGAGTCGGCTTGAGAGCGTGCCCGGCCACTAGCATCGCCTGGCCCGCTTGTCCCGTCCCGCCGACCATCTTCAAATAGCCGGTTTCACGATCCCATAAATAAACATGAACGTGATAATATGATAGGGCTTCTCCCAACTGATCGACGACCTCGCGCACCAACCGTGATTGGTCCAGAATGGTCGACAAGCGGCGACTGACGGTCGCGGCGGTCTCCAAAGCCCGCGTGCGCTCGGCGATGCGCTTCTCAAGTTGCTGGCGCTCGCCACTTAATTGATCGGCCAGCTCCCGCGAACGGAGCAAGAGAATGCGGCTATCTCGTCGCAGCATCGCCACCGCCACCAACAGCAAACCGGCCGTCATCAACAGAGTGATCATCAGGTAAGCCAGCGAGTTGATATCCCCGCTGAAGTCTCCTGTATCAGGCGGCCGGGCCAGTAAAAGGAACGGAACGATGCCGGCGAGCAAAACCGCCAGGGCGATCCGGCCGGGTAATAAAAGGCCGGTCATCACCACAAAGCCGACCATCAAAAAGCCCGTGGTGATCGACAATCCGCCGATTTGCATATCGAGTATGGCAAGGCCGAGGTAGACAGCCGACAATCCCACCGCTCGATTTAGATAAGGGCCGTTCCGCCAGAGGGTAACCGCCAGAAGCAGGATGTAAAGACCTAAATAAGCGACTATCCGGATGGTCGTGTTTGTTTGGCTTGGCAACAAAATGGCGATGATGGGCACTAGGGCGATGAAAAACAGCACAGTCAGACCGATGGAGATCAGATTGAGCGTGCGCACCTGGGTGTTCTGGGCTTCCATCACCGGCTCAGCGCTACGCGACTTGATAGTTGGTTCACCGAGCTCAGGCACTAG
>JAWOHK010000099.1:0-3466 GCA_046485205.1 Chloroflexota bacterium
GTTACATTGCGCTCATGTAGCAGAACCCGAATTGCTGAATGGACCAGCTAGGCTGTCAAAACATCGGCTGATATCGGTCCATAATCATAATCTCCCCGTAATCAATATTGAAATTTGATTTTTTGCATGCGGTAATGTTACCGCTTCTCTAGACCTCCATCCCAGGGGTGGTGGATAATCTCAATTTACTACCAATCGGGGCTATGGGCCCAGTATTAAGCTAACTTCGCTTAACTTAACCATACCTTTTCAGACTCTCCCCTACCTTAATCTGGTAATTCGCACATCCTCCGAAGACAGCGCCGGCTCTCCCAGGCAGGCCGCCCAATTCACCAAGCAACCGTGTCAATTTTAAGATGCCGTTATCACTGTGATCTGAACCGCTGACCACCGCCATTAACTCCGTCAAACAAAGTGCGCCTTCGCCCAGGTGTTCAAGCCTGTATTGCGGCTGCTCCTCCTCCAGCAACCGGTAAGAAACGTCCGGCGGATCGAAATCTTGTTTGAACTGCTTTCCAAAATCCTCTGCTTGACAATTGAGAGCGTGGTGTGATATTATGTTACCGGTCACATGTGACCGGTAACATGTATTTCCAAGATTAACGGTTTTTTGAATGCAACCGGTATCTGAAAGTTCACCTTAATTTGTTTGGCTGAAAGTTATGCAACGTCCTAAGGTTACTATTCGCGACGTCGCCTCCTACGCAGGTGTTTCTCACCAGACCGTATCCCGCGTGATTAACGGCAGCAAATCAGTGCGTCCGGCAACGCGCGCCCGTGTAGAAAAAGCCATTGCTGAACTGGATTACCGTCCTGATGCCCTGGCCCAATCGATGGCCCGCGGGCGCAGCGGCTACCTGGCCTGCCTGTCACCCAATCTCACCGACTATACTTTCTCCAGCATCATCGACGCCGCTGAAACTGAGGCCCGCGAGAACGGTTACTATTTGATGTCCGCCTCTGCACCAGATGCAGAGACATTTGCGCACCTGATCGACGATCTAGCCCAGTCAGGACGCGCTGAAGGTATCATGGTTATAAATCCGTTTGCCGACGATCGCCACCGTTACCTGCCTGCCGGCTACCCGGTAGTGTTCGCTGGTGCCCGCCCGCGTGAGGAAGCGGCCGACTCTGTCGCCTTAGACGATGTAGTCGTCGCCAGGCAGGTTACCGAGCACCTTTTGACCCTTGGCCACCGGCTTATTGGGATGGTCACCGGCCCGGAGGTAGAAGATTGCACCCAGGATCGCTCGTTGGGCTTTCATCAGGCCCTGCACGGTGCGGGTCTGATCGCTGATGAAGCCTTTGTGCTGGAAGGCAACTGGCTGGCTCCGTCCGGATATGATGCTTTCCGACATTTCTTCTCCCTTAGCCAACAGCCTACAGCCATATTTGCCCAGAACGATCAGATGGCTGTGGGCGTCTTGCGTGCGGCGCGTGACGCCGGCCTGAATGTCCCAGATCAATTGTCCGTTATTGGCGTGGACGATATTCCCCTTTCCGCCTATTTTGAGCCGCCGCTGACCACGGTACGCCAGGATTTTGCGGCCATTGGGCGGCAGGCGGCACGCCTGCTGGTGCGCGCCGTAAAAGAACCGGTGGCAGCGCACGAACACTTACTTCTTCCTGGAGAGATGATAATTCGCCGTTCAACCGCCTCGATTTTATCTGCGGCTCAACGCGCGCCGGATCAAATGAATACCAGTGAAACACGCTTCTTATCATAAATTGTGGCTCTGCTGTTCAACGAGTAATGATGTCCTTTCCCGCAGTATTCCGGGTTTAAAGAAACCCTCATAGAAATGCCGTCTATCCTTTGTAGTGCGGCGGAAACAAATTGGTAAAGATAGGAGGTGATAGTTCAGTACGAAGGTAACAACAAGTAATGAAAATATCGGAAAGTCAAAATTAAACGAAACAATTTAGCCAAGGAAATATTGCTTCCCTGTATATGGAGAGAAGAATCAATGAAACAAAAAAATTTGTGGTTAGTTATAGGAGCCTTGTTGGTTATAGCCCTGGTTCTGGCTGCTTGTGGCGGCCAGGAACCGGCGGCCGAACCAACCGAGGCACCGGCCGTTGAAGAAGCTGCCCCCAGCGAAGAGACGGCCGCGGAAGAAACTGAAGCAGAAGAACCAGCAGAAGAACCGGCAGCCGAAGCTGAAGGTGAGACCGTCACGCTGCGTTGGCGCACACGTCCCGACAACCAGGCGGAAATTGACGTTTACCAGTCTGTCAGCGACAGCATTGAGATCCCCGGCGTGGAGCTTGCTTATGAGCCTGGCGGCAGCGAGACCTCCAGCTATCAGGATGTGCTGAAGACGGAGTTGGGTGCAGGCACCGCTCCCGATGTCTTCTGGATTCCGGGCACGGATGTGGCCGATTTCGTGCAGCGCGGTCTGTTGCTGGACCTGCGCGATATGGCCGATGCGACCGAGGGCTATGCCGATGATCAATTCTATCCCGGCCCGATGTTCCACCTGACCCTCAACCCCGAGACCTCGACCAATGAGGGTGTGCTCTGGGGCTTGCCGCGCGATGTTTCTGCCTTCGCTCTTTATCTGAATCTCGATCTGCTGGCCGAGTCGGGTGCGCCCGACCCGCGTGAACTGGCGGCCAACGGCGAGTGGGATTGGGACGCCTTCATCGAGGTAGCCACGGCTATCGACGCCCTGGGCGGGGACATCAAAGGTTACGGCCAGAACGCCTGGTGGGGTCCTTATGGCTACTGGATCAACGCTGCGGGCGGCGGTTTCTTCAACGAAGACCGCACCGCCTGTGCTCTGGACACGCCTGAATCCCTGGCCGGTCTGGAGTTCGAGCAGCGTATCTACCAGGAGTTTGATGTCGCCGTGCCCTATGGCGAGGACAGTGAACCTCCCTTCCTGGCCGGTAATGTGGGCATGTTCCAAAACGGCCGTTGGGCCACCCCGGCCATGCGTTCCAGCGCCGACTTCGACTGGGACGTCGTCAAGCTGCCTGACGGCCCGGCAGGACCGAGCAACTGGCTCTTCTGGGGCGCTTATGTCGTCAATGCCGACACCGAGCATCCCGAAGAAGCGTGGCAGCTGGTCCAGGAACTGACCAGCGCCGAGGTCCAGGCCACCATCTCCGAACTGGGAGCCAACATCCCCAGCCGCATCAGCCAGGAAGCTATTGATGCCTTCCTGACCTTCTCCCCGCCGGAGAACAACCAGGCCTTCATCGACGGCCTCTCCGAAAACCCGGCCACCGAAGGTCCCCTGTGGGCGGGCAGCTGGCCGGAGTTCGACGCCATCATGGGCCCGGCTGTCGCTTCCGTGCTCAACGGTGAGACCAGTGTCGACGATTATGCCGCTACCATCTGTGATGAAGCCAACAAGGCTTTCACTGCGGGTGCCGAGGCTGCCGCACCCGCAGCAGAAGAGGAAGCAGAAGCCGAAGGTGAGACCGTCACGCTGCGTTGGCGCACACGTCCCGACAACCA
>JAWOHK010000113.1:0-15661 GCA_046485205.1 Chloroflexota bacterium
GACGCGGCCGGTCATGGCTGGCGCCCTTCGGGTCGGGACTCACCTTCTCGGTGGCCTGGACGTTCGGAACACCAGGGAAATAACAAAAAGCAACAGGTCGTTCGATACCTTTCTGAAAACCGCCGAACCGCGAAAATAGGACCAGGCTAGAACGCCCGACAACACGATCCCTAAAGACCCGAAAACAACCAGTTCGCCAACATCTCGCGGCCGCATCTCGAATGGCGGATTGAATTCTGTATTTTCGCTGATGATCAGGCCGAGATTCTCGTGTATCCGAAAGGCGTCGTCGCCCAAAAAAAAAGCGAACACCACGATCCAGGCGATGTAGCTCTTGATTTTGGTGACGCTCATCACGGTTACAAACAGAATGATAGTCCATAGATATTTCAGGTATTGGTAAAATTCCGAATAAGATAAATCGATGTCGAGCCGGTAAAGGCGAGAATCCAGAAGAGGGGTTTGCCGGTTAATGATGTGCAGGGCGATGAAGATGACGTCCGCGCTGAGCAGGAGGAGAAGCAGCAGGGAGGCGCTGCTTTCGTTTATTTTTCTGATATGTTGGGAGAATGTTTGGCGATTATTCATAGATTCGGTGATGGGGTTCTACTATGTCAGTGACGAAACAGATGGAAAAGTAACGGTCCGGGGAATGTTTGTGGGTTTTTAACTGTTTTAGGCGGAGTCAAACATCTTTAGCTTTATAATATTCAAGCACTCATGAATCACCTCTTCAAGACCATCACCGACCTGACCGCCTGGCTCGACACCCACGATTTCCCCCGCGAGACTTGGGGCCGGGGTGAGGCCAAGACGCTGGGCGACCTGTGGGCCGAGTACGAGAGCGGCGAGACCGCCTTCGAGGATGATCCCCCGGCACGGCGGGTAGCAGTAGTGCAATTGCGCCTGAAGCGGGGCGACAGGGTGCTCATGGAGTTGGCCCAGGAATTCGAGGACGGCCGGCGGCGGGAGCGCTACCGCTTGCCCTCCGAAAAGATCAAACCCGGCGAAGACCCTCTCGCGGCCGCCCGACGCTGCTTGCGCGAGGAATTGGGCTTTGAATCGGATGAGGGGTTCAGCCTGGCTATAGTCGAGACAAGCGAGTCGGTATCCGATTCACCCTCATATCCAGGCTTGCGGACGCGCTATCATTTCGTCACCGTGGATGGGGCTACGGATGCCTTACCAGATGAAGATTTCTGGCACGAGAATTCAGCCGAAGGCGATATCGTCCGACGGCACCTTTGGGGCTGGCGTTATCCGGCCTGATGATACTTAAGGCGTCAACCGGTTGAGCGTCCGCGGGAAGGGGCTCGTTTGGCGGATGTGTTCGATGCCGCAAATCCAGGCCACCGTGCGCTCCAGCCCCAGGCCAAAGCCGCTGTGGGGCACGCTGCCGTAATGGCGCAGATCAATATACCATTGGTAATTGGCCTCAGGCAATTCGTGGCGGTGGATAGCCTCCAACAGCATCTCCGGGTCACTCATGCGCTCGCTGCCGCCGATGATCTCGCCATAGCCCTCCGGAGCCAGCAGGTCAACGCTCTTGCACACCTCCGGCCGGCCGGGCCAGGGTTCCATGTAGAAGGCCTTGACGGCCGTCGGATAGCCGTAGACGAACACCGGACGGTCGAACTGCCTGGTCAGCACGGTCTCATGAGGCGAGCCAAAATCGTCGCCCCACTCGATGGCTAGCTGATCCTTGAGTTCCGGATCGTCGGTGACGGCGCGGATGGCCTGGATGCGCTCAATCGCTTCGTCGTAGCTGATGCGCGGGAAGGGTGGCTGTACGTTCCGCAGCGCCGTCACGTCGCGCTCCAGCAGTTCCAGTTCGGCGGCGCGCTTCTCCAGCGTCGTCTGGACGATGTAGCTGACAAATTGCTCCTCCAGATCCATCATATCATCCAGATCATAGAAGGCCATCTCCGGCTCGACCATCCAGAACTCGGCCAGGTGACGGCGGGTCTTGGATTTCTCGGCCCGGAATGTCGGGCCAAAGCAATAGACCTTGCCGAAGGCCATGATGTTGGCCTCGTTGTAGAGCTGGCCGGTCTGGGCCAGGTAGGCTTGCTCGTCGAAGTAGTCGACCTCGAACAGGGTGCTGGTGCCTTCGGCCGCACTGGGGGTGATGATCGGCGTGTCGATATTGAGGAAGCCGTTCTGGTCGAGGAAATCGATGATCGCCCGCTTGATGGTTGTGCGCACGCGCATAATAGCCCATTGCTTGCTGCTGCGAAGCCACAAATGGCGATTGTCCATCAAGAATTCAACGCCGTGGTCTTTCGGACTGATAGGGTAATCGACCGCGTTCTGCAACACCTGCACTTCCTCAAGGCCGATCTCGTAGCCGCCGGGGACGCCCGGCGCGCGCTCGTTGGCCTTGACCGTGCCGGTGACGATGAGCGAGGATTCCTGGCCCAGGCGGACGAGCATCTCGAACAATTCATCGCCCACATCGGGGCGATAGGCCACGGCCTGGGCGATACCCGTGCCGTCGCGCAGGCGCAGGAACAGCAGCTTGCCCTTGTGGGTGCTGGCATAGAGCCAGCCTTTGACGGTGACGCGCTGACCGGCAAATTCGGCGATGTGTTCGATGGTGAAAGGGGTGGTCATGAAAATCTCCCGAAAGAAATGGCATCCACAGATTTAACAGATTGCGCGGATTATCACCAGGACTAACCGCCAATTTGTGCTAGGTGGAAAAGGTGTCGTTTTATCTGGCCCAAGTATAACAGAAATTAGGCGAGTCCCAGGAATGACGGCAAAGACCACCTCTTGCTCGCTATCGCTAACCCTATCCCGCCTACTTGGGCTATCATACCGGGCCTATGAAAGCAGTCATCACCGGCGCGACAGGGTTTGTCGGCGGGGCAATCGCTCGCCGGCTGGCTGGCGAGGGAATCGATGTTCAGGTCCTGATCCGACCCACGACCGATCTCGGCCGCTTGTCCAGCTACGCGGTCACCCGGCAGGCGGGTGATATCACCGACCCGGCGACACTGACCTATGCCTTCGACGGCGCGGACTGGGTCATCCACGCCGCGGGCATGCTGGGCCAGGCTGGGGTTGCCGAAGAGACATATATTCAGGTCAATGCCGAAGGGACGCGCAATGTCCTGGCCGCCGTGGCCGAGGCCCGCGACGCCGGCCGGACACCGGAGAATCTGCGCGTGCTCCATGTCGGCAGTGCTGGGGTGCTGGGACCGCTCCGCCGCGGCGATCAGGAAACCCTCTTCGATGAAACGATGCCGACCGCCCCCAGCAACGCTTATGAGCGCAGTAAGACGCTGGCCGAAAACTACGCCCGCGAGTTCGCCCTCAGCGGCCTGCCGGTCATCATCGCCCGGCCGGAGTTCGGCTATGGTCCTAGCGATACCCATGTGCTGGGATTATTCCAGGCGATCCAGCGTGGGGTCTTTTTCTACATCGGCGGCGGCCAGAACACCTGCCATCCCACGTATGTGGACGATATGGTCGATGGGCTGGAACTGTGCCTGCGGCAGGGCCGGCCCGGGGAGACCTACCAGATCACCGGGCCACGACCGGTCACCTTCCGTGGGCTGGCCGAAACGATCGCCCGCGAACTGGGCGTGCGGCCGCCGTGGTTGCGCATACCGCGGCCGTTAGCCCTGGCCGGCGTGGCCGGACTAGAAGCGGCGGGTAATCTGATGGGCCGGACGATGCCCCTCAGCCGCACGGCTGTGGCTTTTTTCAGCGAAAGTCGCCGCTTCAGCTATGTCAAAGCCCACCGCGAATTGGATTATACGCCCCAGGTCGATTTGGAAGCAGGGGTTGCCCGGACCGTGGATTGGTATCGAGCCGAGGGAATGCTGTAGACTGCGGTTTCACGATTTGGAAATACGGCGGCCTGGGGCTCGCCCTTTGGCGATCAAATCAGATCGTTCATCTTATATAATCCCATCCTCGCGGAGCCCTTCGATCGCCAGGGGTGAATAACCCAACTCGTCGCGCAAGATGGCGTCCGTATGCTCGCCCAGCAGCGGCGGCGCGCGGTGGACGGTGGCCGGGGTTTCGCTGATCTTGGGGACCGGACCCAGGACCTGTATCGGCCCCAGCACCGGATGCTCGACCCACTGCACCATGTCGCGCGCCAGGGTGTGGGGGTCGTTGAGCACAGTGGGGATGTCGTTGATCGGCCCGGCGGGGATGCGCAGCGCCGGTAGCGTGGATAGCCATTCGGCTGTCGTTCGCTCCCGGAATACCTCGCGCATGACAAGAATTAATTCCGCCCGCGCCGCAACCCGCCCGGCGTTAGAAGCGTAGCGCGGTTCGTCGCTTAAATCAGGCCGCCCGGCTAGCTCGCAAAAGCGTCGCCACTGCTCGTCGCTGCCAATGCCGACGGCAATGAATCCATCAGTTGTTGGGAAGGTCTCATACGGCACGATGTTCGGGTGAGCGTTGCCGTAGCGAGAAGGCGCTTCCCCGGCGAAGAAATTGTGAGCGACATTGGCCAGCCAACCGATCTGGGTATCGAACAGGGCCACATCGATGTACTGGCCGCGGCCGGTATTATCCCGGTGGTGCAGCGCGGCCAGGATAGCTGTGGTCGCGAACAAACCGGCGCTGATGTCGACGATGGCCACGCCGACCTTGTGGGGCTCGCCATCAGCCGGGCCGGTGATCGACATGATGCCGCCCTCGGCCTGGACGATAAAGTCGTAGCCGGGGCGGTCGCGATAGGGGCCGGTCTGGCCGTAGCCGGTGATGGAGCAATAGATCAGGCCGGGTTGGGCGGCGGCGAGTGACTCGTAGTCGAGACCTAACGTCGCCGCTGTGCCGGGCATGAAATTCTCGATGACGATGTCGGCGGTGGCGATGAGTCGCCGGGCGATGTCCTGGCCTTCGGCTGATTTCAGATTGAGCGTCAGGCTGCGCTTGTTGCGGTTGGCGGTCAGGTAATAGGCGCTCAGACCGCCCTCTTCGGGCGAGCCACCGACCCAGGGCGGTCCCCACTGGCGGGTAGGGTCACCACTGCCCGGTTGCTCGATCTTGATGACGTCCGCGCCGTAGTCAGCTAAGACCATGGCGCAATACGGCCCGGCCAGCACGCGGGAAAAATCGATGAGGCGGATTCCGTCCAGAGCGCACATCAGGGCAAGTTCTCGATCTCCACCGGCTCCACCGGCTCGGCTAGCTCAAAATCAAAGACCCGGCTATAGAAGTACAATTCGGCCTCGATCGCCCGCTTTATGTTTTGCGCCTGGCGAAAGCCGTGACCTTCCCCCTCGAAGGTGACATAGGCCACCGGCAACTCCTTGGCCCGCGCGGCCAGAAACATCGCCTCGGACTGATTCGGTGACACAACCTTGTCATCCAATCCCTGGAAAAGAATAAGCGCCGAACTGCACTGGTGGGCTACATGGATGGGCGAGCGCTCGACATAGACATCGCGCCGCGCCGGATAAGGACCGATGAGCTGGTCCAGGTAGCGCGATTCAAACTTATGGGTGTCTTTGGCCAGGGCTTCGGCATCGCTGACGCCGTAATGGCTGGCCGCGGCCTTGAACACGTTGTGGAAGGTAACCGCGCACAACGTGGTATAGCCGCCGGCGCTGCCGCCGCGAATGATCAGCCGCTCCCCGTCGGCCAGTCCCTGTTCGACCAGGTAGCGCGCGCCGTTGGCGCAGTCGTCGACATCGACGATTCCCCAGCTGCCATACAGCCGTTCGCGATAGGGGCGGCCGAATCCGGTGCTGCCGCCGTAGTTGACATCGAGAATGGCGAAGCCACGACTGGTCCAATATTGGCGGCTAAGGGACAGGAAATCGTTGGTGCCGGAAGTCGGCCCGCCGTGACTGGTGACGATCAGCGGCGGCCGTTCACCCTCCGGGGCCATAAAATCCCGGTTGTGCGGCGAGTAATAATAGCCGTAAGCCGTCAGGCCGTCGGTGGTGGGAAATTCAATAGCCTGGGCGACAGAAAGGTAGCCTGAGTCGATCTCTAGTTCAGTTGAACGGCGCAGCACAGACCACTCCAATGTCTCCAAATCGACCCGAATGATGGCCGGCGCCAGAGTCGGCGACGCGCCGGAATACACCAGATAGCCGTCGGCCACCGCGAGTTGCCCGTAGGAAGGGAAAAGGAGTTGGTAAGGCAGGTCGAGTGTACTAAGGATACCGGTCGCCGTATCCAGCCGGGCCATGACAGGACGGCCGTTTTGGGTATAGGCGCAGACGATGCGCGTGGGCGATTCGAAGTCATAGGTCGACAACCCGAAAACCCACTGCGGCATGCCGAACTCGGCCGCCATCGGGAAGAGTGCCTCGACTTGACCGTCGCGCAGACGATAGAGATTCCACCACCCGGTCCGGTCGGAGATGAAATGGAGGCGGCTATTGCCCGAGGCGTCCGGCGGTGACCATTCCGGCTGGAAGATGGACTCGCGAGTTCCGCCGGCGACCAGCCGGTGGTTGGTCAGACGGCCGCCGAGTGTGACCTCGGCCACCCATAGCTCAGTGCCGTCCCAGGGCATATTCGGATGATTCCAGGTCAGCCAGGCCAACCAGCGGCCGTCGGGGCTGAGGCGCGGAGAGGCATAGAAGTCGTTACCTTCGACAAGCTTTGTCTGTTCGCCGGGCATCAACCCGCCGAGCGGAATGGCAACCAGGGTGTTGATGACCTCGCGATCAGCCGGTCGATGGTCTTCGCGCACGCCGATCAGGCGCTTACGAGTCCGGTCAAGGATGAAGTCAGCGTAGTATAGATCATCTTCGGGCGTGATTGCTTCCGGCATGGCACCGGGGATCTGCCGGTAGAGCCGATTGTCGACGAAGTGGCTGAAGTAGACGATCCCGTCATACACAGCAAACTCGCCCCCGCCGTATTCATGGGCGCGGGTGCGGGCGTTATAGGGCGCAGGAGTAACATCTTCCCGGCCGCCGGCTTCGGTCCAGCGCACGACGACGCTGCGGCCTTTTTCCTGCGGCCGGTGTTCGGTCCAGTAAACAGCCACACCGTCGAGGGCGATCTGGCCCAGGCCGACGCTCCCAGCCAGAATGAGATCGGCGGTGATGGGCGATTGCCAAGTACCATAGGGGGCGATAGCGGGTGAAATCATGGTTGGATCAAAGCTTTATTCCGGCGGGGGCCTGGTAATATGGAGGAGAACATTATTGCAATCGGTCCACCTCTACCCTATCCATGGCCATGTCTATGTCCATGGGCATAGTATGAATCGGCCACGCATCGGTGTCAAATCGTCACTTGAACGGTTTCGCGAATCGGCCAACGATCGCTTTAGGCATTGAATCATTCCATTGCGATCTTTTACGGCCGCACCTCGACGACCACGCCTTCTTCTGCCCAGTCATAGAGCAGTTGCGCGTTGTCGGAACTGAGCAGAATGCAGCCATAAGTGACGCGCCGCCCGAGATCGCCCGTCCACAATAGTTGGGAATTGCCGCGGGTCGGGAAGCCGTGAAAACCGTTCATGAAATCAGAAGACGGCACCGGCCGGTATATGCCCAGGAAGGACGGCATCCACAGGTCCCAGTTACCCGCGTAGGCATTCGGCTCATGCGACTGCACCTGGAAGACGCCGGGGGCCGTCGGGCTGGAGTCGATGCCGGTGCTCGACGGCCAGTCCCACTTGAGTTCGCCGTTCTCAAAGACGCGGGTACGCTGCTCGCCTAGACTGACGACGATGCGCTTGCCGGGCACAGGCTCCAGGGGCAGCATAACGTCAGGCGAGGGGATGGTGATCGTCTGGCCCACGCTGAGCTGGTTCACGCCGGGATTGGCCTGTTGGATCCACGGGTAGGGGATGCCGTAATCATAGCCGATGCTCGACAAGGTCTCACCCGATTGGACGAGATGCCGCCGTTCCGGGTGGTAGAGGCGAGTTCGCACAATCGGCTGTTGATGCTGAATGCCTTCGATCAGTGCATTCAGGGTCGCTGCGCGATCGAACGCCCGGCCGTCGCCCAGCCCGACTTCCAGATCGTCGAGGAAGGCCGCCCCCATCGGATCATCCGGAACCCAGTGAAAGCTTTGCGGGTCGTCCGGGTCGATGGCCAGACGCAACCAGCGACTCCAAACCGGTGGTTCGACCGGCCAGGTGTGGGTTTCGTCGGTGATCGGGTCGTAAGCCTCCAACGTGACCGTCGTCACCAACAGCCGGTTGGCCTCGTCAACGGCGGGCGACACATCGGTCACGGTCGCCGGAACCGGCCGCACGATCAACTCCAGCTGCCCGGAGTTAAGAACCCCGACCGGATCGGCCTGAATAACGGCCAATGTTGCCGCCGGGTCAAGTTCGCGCCCTTCGGTGGCGGGAATAGCCTCGGCCCGGCCGCCGTCAATCCGGATGGTGGCGTCCACCGGGGCCACGTCGATCAGCGAGGCCAGCTGGGTAAGGGTGCGCTGAGCGGCCTCGGGATCGAAGCGCCACACAGGCGCTACATCAAACCAGGCGGCACGTTGATCGAGCAGCGCGGCCGGATCGCCCGCCGAACGCCCCTTGCGCGCCGCGCTCTCGGCCGTGGCGGCTACATCCAGCACTAGACCTAATTCGCCCGGCCGGACTGTCCATGTGTCTTCCTCGAATCGCACGACGACCGGGCGGGTATCCCAGGCTGATTGCAAGGACGCGGCCGCCTGAGAGGGGGTGTGGCCGCTAAGGGGTACGCCCATTGATGTCACGCCGGGCAGGATCCGGCCGCGGGCATAAACATGAGCCAGGCCACCGCCGATGATGCCGCCGGCCACTACCAGCAGGAACATGACCGGTGCCAGCAGCCACAACAAGCCGCGGCCGCGACGACGTGGCGCCGGGCGCGGATAGAACCGGGTGGGTTGCTGCACGACCGGCAGATGGTTCGATTGCAGGGAACGACTATTTTTCGCAGGCATGATCCATTCTCGTCATTAATATCATACATCACTATGACGCGATCAGCGGCCCAAAAGTTCCGCGGCGATGAAGAAGCGTGGGGCGGCCGTGGGAATAGCGTTGCCTAGTTTGGAGGGGGCCGCCGAGCCCCCTCCGGGCTTGTTTATTACACCCAGCCGCGTGTGCGCACGGCTTCGGCTACGCGGTTGACGGCCACCAGGTAGGCCGCCATGCGCGTTTCCAGGTTGCGCTCGGTGGCCATGTTGTGAACGGCATGAAAAGCGGTGGTCATATTGATGTCCAGTCGCTTCTGAACCAGTTCCTCATTCCAATAAAACTGGTAGGCATTCTGCACCATTTCAAAGTAGGATACGGTGACGCCGCCGGCGTTGCAAAGGAAGTCGGGAATAATGTAAATACCATTGCTGGTCAGAATCTGATCGGCTTCAGGCGTCGTCGGGCCGTTGGCCAACTCAGCGACGATGCGTGCCTTGATTTTATCGGCATTGCTGCTGACGATCTGGTTTTCGATGGCCGCCGGAATGAGGATATCGACCGGCAATTCCAGTAATTCGTGGTTGGTAACAGTGTCGGAATCGGGGCAGCCGGCCAGCTTGCCCGTGCGGCGCAGATAGTTAGAGACGATGTCAGGATCCAACCCGCCCTCGCAGTAGATGCCGCCGAATTCGTCGCTGACGGCTACGATCTTGAGGCCCAACAGGTCATGGGCCAGGCGGTGGGCGTAGCTGCCGACATTGCCATACCCCTGAATGGCGCAAGTCGCCCCTCGAAGGGGAATATCGAGCGCCTTGGCCGCCTCGCGGATGGCCACCATGCCGCCCATGGCGGTGGCCGGGCTACGTCCGGCCGAGCCGCCCAACATGATTGGCTTGCCGGTGATGACGCCCGGCTCATGGTAGCCGGCGATCGTCTCATACTCATCCAGCATCCAGGCCATGATCTGGGGGTTGGTATTGACGTCGGGCGCGGGCACATCCTGGCGCAGGCCAACATAGCGGGCCAGGGTGCGCATATAACCGCGACTAAGCCGTTCCAGCTCGCCGACCGAAAGATTGCGCGGCTGGCAGATGACGCCGCCCTTGCCGCCACCCAGGGGCACATCGGCCACGGCCGTTTTCCAGGTCATCCATGCCGCCAGGGCTCGCACGGTGTCGATGGTCTCATCGGGGTGGAAGCGGATGCCACCCTTGGCCGGGCCGCGGGCATCATTGTATTGCACTCGAAAGGCCTTGAAGGTTTGCGTGTGGCCGTCGTCCATATGCACGGGGATCGTAAAGTGAAACTCGCGCATCGGCTCGCGCAGGAAGGCGTGCATGTCGGGATCGAGTTGCAGAATTTGGGCCGCCTGGTCCAGTTGGGCCTGGGCGATGGCGAACGGGTTCAGGTTCTCGCTCATTAGTAAGTGACTCCTGTGTGAAATCGGGGGAATTATAATAACCGCCGGCTTATAGACCACGGGCCGGCGAATTGGAGAATCGGTCGCTAAATTCCGATAGCGCGTGTATCATTTACGCCGTATTAAAGAACAACAAAAAAGTGCCGGTCCCAGGCAGTCAGATTCACGTAGAGACCCAAGTTCAGGATCTCGTCTCCATAATGTTCATAGACCGACCCGGATAACACGTCTTCGAAAACCCAGTTTTGCTCGGCCAAGTCGGGCCAGGCCAGCTGAACGCGACCTTGAGATAAGAAGGGCGACAGGTTGATAACGATTACTACGCGCTCATCACCAGTCTTCCAGGACCAGGCCACTAAGTTATTGCAGCTCATGTTGTCCGGCCAGCCGTCCAAGGCACACAGCCGCCACTCGCCCTCACGCAAAGCCGGCAAGCGCAAGAGGGGCAAGAGCCGCCGGTAGAAAAATTGCAGCGATGCATCAACCGGTTCGACTGGTCGCCGGGCCAGGAAAACGGGCAAGCGCACGCGATAGCCTTCAAACTGGCCCTGATGGAGTAACTTGGCGCCGGGCAGCGTCATTGCCGCCAGAGCTACGGTGCGAACCTGCTCCTCTCCAAAGGTCGCCGCGGCGCGTGGCTCGTCGTGGTTCTCGATGAAACGCACCAACTGTTCCTGGTAGTCCAGATCAGCCGTCAAGTGATCGTGCACGCTCTCAGCCGTCCCGTGGATAAGGCGATCATATAACTCCTTGTCATAGCAGTAATCGAAACCTTGCCGCTGCATGTCCACTTCCATGTCCCAGTATACCTCGGCGATCAAACAGAGGTGGGCGTGGGCAGCGCGGACGACCGGCAGGATCTCGAGCCAGTATTCCTGAACAGGCGTCTCGCCGGCACGCTCGCCCCAGGTGCGGCGAAAGATGGGGGTCGTCATCAGCATGGCCATATCACAGCGCAGCCCATCGCACTGGCCGCCAATGTCGATCAGGGTTTCAATGATGGCCTCGCGCAAACCGGGATGGAAGGCATTGAGCTGGGCCACATCCGGCCAAGGCGGGAAATTGGGGTCGCGACCGTGGGCGATGATGGCCTTCCCGGCACGAAAGAATTCACCGGGGGCGCGGTTCAGGTCGTCGGTCGTCCCCTGAATGAAATACTCCGGGTGACTGAGGCTCCAGGGGTGATCAGGCGCGACATGATTGGGCACGAAGTCGAGGATGAGGCCGATGCCCCGCGCAGCCAGCTCGGCCCGAGCCGCGGCCAAGCCGTCGCGTCCTCCCAGGTGCTGGTCGACTTCGTACTGGCGAACGGAATAAGGCGATCCGACGATATCTTCCGGGGTGACGTCAGGCAGCGCGTCGACGAAGGCTTTTCGCAGGATTTCGTTCTGCAGAGCCAGGGCGACCCCGGCCGGACTGCGTTCCCAGACGCCCATGAACCAGACAGCATCGACGGGCAGCGCGGTCAGGATATCCCATTCAACCGCTGGAATTGTATCCAATGTCACCGGCGTGCCATGGCGACTGCTCAATTCGGCCAGCCACAGCCAGGTATTGATCTCATAAATAACGGGTCGGGGCGGCAGCTCCAACCCCATCCCCGTAGGTTGACCGTCCTCTTTCGGTACAGTTGGCGACATAGGCTCACTCTTCTCGAACGAAGTTAATTCTGACCTAGCAGTGACGAATGTGCAAGCAGGAGAGTCGGTGATCAGGGTTCAGTAGGACAGTATTCATTATGCCAAGCTTTAGCGGTCAATCGTACTTCGTATCTCCTGTCCCGGTATACAATGATTATTGAGGTCGCCACCGGAGGCCGCCCTTGATATCACCAAGGGACAACAACGAATCGCCGTCATTGACCTGGGATCCAACACCACCCGGATGATAAGACGCTTTATCTGACGTTGTTCACCGACGAGTTTCCGGCGGTCGAGGTTTGAGAGGCTGCGGGTAACGCCTTCGGGTTAATGGCGAAAGCCTTCGACCGGCGGGTCAAGCTGGAAAGTACGGCCGCGCCGGGGGAATGGCAGCCGGGCTGACGAAACGATAGCCACAGATTTCTCAATATAGTTCGCGGAATGAATCCCTTGCTGCCACGCAAAACTTGTGGGAAACAGATCCACGCGCCTTCCGGAAACGTGTTTTGAATCCGTTGGGGGGTGTTAACGAATGGTTCCTAGCCATCCGGCGCGCCGAACGACGATTAACCGCCCATTACGAACCGGGAACGATCCTGGCGACCCTATTAATAGTGGGCATACGTGTCTTGGAGGCGGCTCACGGATCGGTGATGGATATCCAGCAGATCGCTCAGGACTCCGTAGCCTGTCTCAACCCGTCCCGCGCCGGGACCCAGAATCGTCACGTCGCCCAGGAGTTTGGTGACGAAGGTCAGCGCGTTCATGGCACCGGAGACCGACGCCAGCGGGTGGTTCATGGGCAGCCGCACCGGTTGCACGCAGGCCTTCACCACGTCCTCAGAGCGTTCGATCCAGGCCACCAGCTTCCACACTTCGCCCGCCTGTTGCGCCCGCACGACGTCTCGGGTAGTCAATTCGCTTATTCCTTCGCGTTCGACATTGTGAAGCTTCAGCGGAATGCCCATCATCAGGTTAGAAAGAATGACGAGCTTGATCGCCGAGTCATAGCCTTCGACATCGGATCGGGGATTGGCCTCAGCGTAGCCCTTGTTTTGGGCTTCCCGCAACGCCAACTCGTAGGATTCGCCTTCGGCCATGCGTGTCATGATGTAATTGGTAGTGCCATTGAGGATGCCCTGGATGCGCGAGATACCGGCCGTCGTCAGGAGTTCGCGGCCAACGCGGAGCGCGGGCGTGCCCCCCATGACGGTGCCTTCGACACCTAAAATGACGCCCCGCTCGGCGGCCATGGTTGACAATTCCGGGTAGTGCAGGGCGACCGGCCCTTTGTTAGTCGTCACGACATGCCGGTCCTGCTCGATGGCCTCGCGAATGAAGCGGTTGGCCGGCTCGCCGGTGAAGAGGTCGCTAGACGTACATTCCACGATGATTTCGGCGTTACTCTCACGGATGACCCGCTCGACTTCCCAGCCGGTGAAAGGCGCGGGCACGACATCCACCCGCCCGGTCTCCTTGAAGGTATCCAATAAAATACCGGGGTCAAGACCTTCCGGATCGTAAACCTGCCCGCGCCGGGCGGTATTGACGGCCACAATGCGAAAGTCGACATCGTGCTGGCGGGCTAAGTCCAGGCCGTGATCACGCAAAATGGTGGTCAAGCCCTGTCCCACATTGCCGAATCCGATGAGGGCAAGTCGGTAGGTATACATGCTCAATTGTCCTTTACTTCTAGCGAGTTTGGATGAAGTATAACATAAAATTAGTTGTCGCCATGTTAAAAAATAGCCTAAACTAGAGGGCTGATATGACTACTCTTTCCGGCGCGTCCTTGCGGCGCGTTTTCTTTGCGTTACTGGCCTTTGGCCTGCTGACGGTCGCGACCGGCGCGTCCCCGGTTCTGGCGCAGTCGTCACCGCCCGGCGAGGGCGAAGGACGATTTGGCGTAATTGAAAGCTATGAGGATCCGGAGGCCGCCGGCCGCCTGGGCGCGGCCTGGACACGCGTGCGTTTTCAATGGGCCGATGTCCAGGCCGAGGGACCGGAAGCGTGGGCGTTGCCACTGGAGGACGAAGACCTCGCCATCGAACTGGCCGCAGGGCGGGAGGTCGCCGGCCTGATCATCGGCATTCCCGATTGGGCGCGTGACCGGAACGGGCTGCCGCGCGGTTTGGACTTGCCGCCGGACGACCCCGGTAATACGTGGGCGGTCTTCGTGCGCGATCTCGTCGACCGCTATGACGGTCGCATCAACCACTGGATCATCTGGAATGAACCGGACATCGCCGATGCCGACGCGCCCGGTCACACCTGGGACGGCTCCATGGAGGAGTTCTTCCAATTACAGAAGACAGCCTATCTGGTGGCCAAGGAAACCAACCCGGAGGCGGTCATTCACCTCGGCGCGTTTACCTACTTCTGGGACCCGGGTTATTTCCGGCGGTTTCTCGACCTGGTGGCCACAGACCCGGACGCAGCTGAGAACGATTACTATTTCGACATCGCCACCGCCCACCTCTACTTCCAGCCAGGCATGATCTACAATATCATCGATCTCTTCTATCGGGCCATGGCCGCCTATAATCTGGACCAGCCTATCTGGCTGGTGGAGACCAACGCGCCGCCGATGGACGACCCTTATTGGCTAGTGCCCGACTGGACGTTGGCCGTCTCACTGAACGAGCAGGCGGCGTTCATCCCCCAAGCGCTGGCGACCGCCCTGGCGGCCGGGGCCGAGCGGGTTGCCGTCTACAAACTGAAGGACACGCCGGGCGATCGCTTCGCCAATCCGGAGCCGTTTGGTTTGCTGCGCTGGGACCAAAGTCGCCGCCCGGCGTTTGATACCTACCGGGTAGCCATCCGCCGGCTGGAGGACGTCACCACTGCCGAGCGCGAGCGCTGGGACGAGGTCGGCCAGATTCGCCTGGAACAACCCGGCCGGACGACAACCGTCCTGTTCGCTCGCCTGCCCCAATCGCAAACGGCCCGGGTGGGGGCAACCGCGGACACGGCTGAACTGGTTGATATGTGGGGCAAGACGGAAATCGTCGACGCAGAAGCCGGCTATTTCACCGTCGATCTGCCCGGGGCTTTGTGCCTGCACACCATTGCCGACTACTGCATGATCGGCGGCACGACGTACTATCTGATTCAGGATCTGGATTACGAGCGTCCGGCCACGCCGCCACCTCCGACCCTGGCGGTGACCCGCCCAGTGCCGGCCGGAACCCCCACGCCCAGTCCCACACCCAAAGAAATCTCGCCCGCGCCGACGCCAACGGCGACCGCGATGATTATCGTCGCAGCCGTTCAGAGCGAGCCGACGCTTGAGTTAATCGAAGAAGTAACACCGAACGTGGAAACGCTGGCGAATGAAATGGAAACCAGCCTGCCGGCAGCGGATTCAATCAGTTGGGTAGGGAACTATGCCGGGTTCATCTTTATCGGCCTGGTAATTCTCCTAGCAGCCGCTATTGTCGGCCGATATCTGGCAAGTAGTCGCGGTTAAGGCGCTCAATCACGCCCAGTTTGATGGCCGTCAGAACCAGGCACATAGGAAAATCGAGGTATTGCGTCCCCGATGAAAAATTGTCATGGTGCGGTATGGTCAGTCAACAAGGCGTTGTCGACCTGCCCCACTTCAGGTAATGGGTTGAATGTTGAAGCGAATGGCCGTGCGTTCCTGGTCATCGATTTCGATCTCTACAAAGGAGGGCACGCACATAATGTGGACATCTTCCTCGGCCAGATAACCTTTGGCAATCACAATGGCCTTAACCGCCTGGTTGACGG
>JAWOHK010000120.1:0-4872 GCA_046485205.1 Chloroflexota bacterium
GTAATCAGCAAGGGCAAGAAGGAAGAAGAAGAAGAGTTCTAGGTCTGATGCCCAACTTGGCCTGAGTTCGATCTCACGAGTTTCAGGATTTAGCAATCCCTTCCCCAGGTCGATACCGGCCGGGTGTGAAGGGATTGTTTATTTAAAGATCGTTCCTGCTTAACCTTACGCGAGGTGAGACATTAATACCACGTTACAGAGTCGGCGTTTTCTCTTTCTGACGGTCTTCGTTGCCGGAATGAGCACCTTGGCTGTGGAGTTCACAGCCAGCCGCCTACTTCAGACTGTCTATGGTACATCAAATATCGTCTGGGCCAATGTGATCGGATTGGTACTTCTGTCCCTGACAGCCGGCTATTTTTTGGGTGGGCGTTTGGCTGATCGATATCCCCGACCGGATTACTTCTATGCAATCGTAACCGCGGCTGGTATATCAGCGGTCTTTTTCTTGTTACTGACCAGCGTAATTCTTCGGCAGGCGGCCGGAGCGATGGCAGTGATGAACGTGAATGCCATCGTCGGATCGTTGGTGCTGGTCATATTAGCCTTGGCAGTGCCGGTTACTATGCTGGGGTGCTTGTCTCCCTTTGCCGTTCGCTTGGCCGTTCGAGACGTTAGTGAAGCCGGGCGAATTAGCGGCCGTGTCTACGCTATTTCGACTCTTGGTAGCTTACTCGGCACCTATATTCCAGTTTTGATTGTGATTCCGCTGGCGGGATCTCGGGCAACCGCTTTGATTTTTGGTAGCATTTTGATTTTTGTCGGGTTCTTAGGTTTGTGGAAAGCGAATCTTAGTTCTGGAGGCCGGCGGGCAGGAATCCTTTTTACAGTTGTTGTCATTATGCTTATTCCCTTGGCTTTTGTCTGGACCCAGGGCGGAATCAAGCAATATCCCGGCCAAATCTATGAGCGCGAATCGGCCTACAATTATATCCAGGTTATCAGGCAAGATGATTGCAATTATCTTTTGTTGAACGAAGGCCAGGCCTACCATTCATTTTATTGTGACGGCGGTCGTGTACCGGCTATTTCAGTTTGGAGTGCCATGCTGGCCGCTCCTTTTTTCAATCCGCCGGCCGTTGGGTCGCCGGTAAATAACATGGCGGTAATCGGCTTGGCCGCCGGTACAGTTCCGAAACAGTTCACACGTGTGTTTGGACCGATTCCCATCGACGGCATTGAATTAGACCCGGAAATCGTCGATGTTGGCCGCGAATTGTTTGCGCTTCAGGAACCAAATATTCAGCCTATCGTTGGAGATGGTCGAAACGCATTGTCTACTTTGTCCGGCCCTTACGATCTGATCACCATCGACGCGTACAAAGTGCCCTATATTCCCTGGCACATGACGACTCGTGAATTTTTTTCGGAAGTAGCCGGCAAGCTTAGCGAGTCTGGCGTGATGGCCATCAATGTCGGCCATGTGCCGGATGACCGGCGTTTGATTGATGCGGTAAGTTCCACCTTGCTGACTGTTTTTCCATCAGTCTATGCCATCGATGTCCCCGGCACCCTGAACACCATCCTGGTAGCGACTCGGCAGCCCACATCAGCCGGTAATTTACAAGATAACATAGCTTTATTGCCCAGTGGAGTCGATCCACTACTCCTGGATGCGTTGGAGATGGCCGCCTCGAATCTAGTGCCGGTTGTTGGTGATGGGCCCATCATGACCGATGATCGCGCACCGATCGAGGCCATTAGCGATTCACTCGTCATTCGCTACCTACTATCGACCGGTCCCGGCGGGTTAGGGACTCTTGGACAATAGACAAAACACATAAATGAGGTCAGGAATTGGCAAAGAATAAAGCATTCATTACCGTGATCCGTTGGCTTGTTATTGTGGTGATGCCCTTCTTCCTTGGGTTTGGGATGATACAGGCCATTATTGCATGGGATTATCCGGCATTCGAATATCAACGGATACCCCCAGACGTGTACGGTTTCACACCTCAACAACGACTTGAAATGGCCCAGGCTACTTTGGCTTATTTGCAACGACCGGAACGGGCTGAGGACGTAATTCATCTACTCGAAGATTTACGATTGCCAAACACTAATTCCCCCCTTTACAATGCGAGTGAAATCGACCACATGATTGATGTCAAGCATTTAACGGATGCGATTCGCATCGGGGCAATCATTAGCGGCGCAATTGTGCTGATCGGTATGACACTTTTGCTGATTCCCCGAGAGAGTCGCTGGTTTGGCTGGCGAACGTTAATGTTTGGGGGCCTGGCGACGGTGATCACGCTGGCCGTTATCGCCTTGTCGATCCTGATTGCTTGGCCTATCTTCTTTGTTCAATTCCACGAATTGTTGTTTCCCCCTGGCACCTGGACTTTTGCCTATACCGATTCCCTCATCCGTCTATTTCCGGAACAATTTTGGTTTGATTTTGGTTTGCTCGCAACGGGTGGAACCTTTGTATTAGGTGTAATGGTAGCACTGCTTGGATATATAATGTCGCGCCGGTATGCAACGATGGTGGTGGTGAACAACGTTCCTCAAGCAATAGAACCGGATTAGTCTAAGGGCTCAACGTAATCTCAATCGAATTAGTGCGACCGGGATAGACCCACATTTCTGTGGATATCCGGTTGGACCCTTCGCCGACAATAACCTCATAATAGCCGGGGATAACATCATCTATGGCGAAATTTTCGTTGAATATATGGTCCTGATTGGGTTCACCAGCCGCGTAGGTTGTCGTTGCGGTATAGGGAGAGGTGGCGTCTACTCGGAAAAGCGTCACCGGTGCTTCGTAAACCGGTGATCCATCCGGCCAAACGACCTGACCGAGTACGACCCCGGTCTGAGGTAGGGGAAGCAACCAGAGCAAGGGGTTGCGTGTGGACTGGTAACTATTCTGGGCAAGACGAACCTCGAAATGAAGATGGGGGCCGTCGGCGACACCTGTTGAACCAGATAGACCAATAACTTCTCCGGCTATTACTCCTTGCCCTTCAGATACCAGTACCTCTGATAGATGACCATAAAGCTGATAGACTGGTAAACCGCCAAAGGTCGTTTGGGCTTCGATGATGACCAGGTTTCCGTAGAAATCAGGATGCGGGCCATAGGCTACTTCGCTATCATTTCCGGCAAAACGAACGGTTCCCGGCGAAACGGCTAAAATTGGTGTACCTTCAGGCACCAGAAATTCGACACCGGTGTGGGGACGTAACGTGTCTCCGCGAGTGCTGCCATATGGATAGGTTTTATCCGTCCAGGAAGGACTGCTACCAGGAACAGGGCGTTGAAACCACAAATGCTCGCCTTCGGCCACGGGTGGTGGAGGTGGGGGCGTAAAGGTTGGAGGGATTGGGGTCGAGGTTGGGTCGATCGTTGTCGTCGATAATTGAGTTGGCTGTGGTGTCGGCGTTTCAGGGGCAGCCGGAATCTTGTACACCGGAGTTGATGGTGGTGAAAACGTCGCCGCGACAGGCGGCGGCGGCAGGGTGACCTCTTCTGTTGGTAGTGGTTCAGCAGGGGCTGAGGGTAATGTAATGGTCCCTTCCGGATTGATTGACCCCCCTGAAGATTGATTCTTCGGCATAGGGTTTGGCCCACAACCGGAGAATACAAAAATAAGGTGCAAGGCCACGAACAATAACCAGAACCTGATGGCCTTAGCCCAACTGATATCCAATCAAAATCCCCCGCGTTCAGCGGCAATCAACGTGGCTGCTTGAGTCAAGGATTCTACGTCCTTTGTGAGCTCTTCAATTTCGTTTCGCCAGGAAGATGCTAATTCCTGATCCTTCAAGCTGGCTCCATTAACTTTTACATTTAGGCCGGCAACTTCAACGGCCGCACGGGCCATAATCGCTCCCGCCGCCGCATCAGTCGCGGCATTGACATTGCCAATAGAGATGATTTTTTTTGCCAGCCGCGCGGCATCACGCGCCAATCTGGCAACCCGAAGCGGGACTTCGCCGGCGTTAATGGTTGCCAATTCCAGGGCCTGGGCTTTAGCCGTTTCGTCCAACTCTATATTGCGCAGCACGGCCATCACCGCTTCGAAAGCGGCCGCGTCTTCATCGATAGCTTCACTAAGTTCGTGGCGAAGGGCATCCGCTTCGTCGATGACCCTTTGGGCTTGTTCAGTGACCTCGATATAGCGTTTTCGCCCTACGGTCAAACCAGCCGCCATTTGGGCCAGAGCCGCGGCTAAAGCCGCAGCCAAGGCTGCCACCGACCCGCCACCAGGTGCTGCCACAGGGGCAGCGACGGCATCGATAAAGGCTAAGGGAGCTAAGTCCTTTGACGTCGCGACAGCGAATGGTTCAGCAGCAGATGCAGGCTGTTCTTGCAATCGCAGTTCCAGCACCTGCTCATCTTGAAGATGTTCCAACTGCAGATACCATCTAGCACTTTCGAGCAGCGCTTTTTGGGGAATCATTCCCACTAATTCTGCATGGGTGATCGTTAAACCGTAACGAGCCGCTTCCCGCCGTACGAGTTCCTGAACACGGTACACAGGCGTCCGGTCAAAATTCGTTAGATTCATACTGACCTGCGCTTGACCTTCAACAATAAAACCCTTGGCCTGCACAAATCTTAAGCCGCCGCTTGTAAAACGAACCGCGCGGGCTATCCGCTCGGCGATATCAACATCGGACGAATTCAGATAAATATTATAGGCGATTAGAAATGGTCGGGCGCCGATAACCGTTGCTCCCCAAGGTTGAGGTTCTGCTGGTCCAAAATCTGGTTGGCGTTCCGGTTTGGTGGCAACTTCCTCCTTCCACCGTTCGTATTGACCTTTGCGAATCGAAGACAGACTATCGCGGTCTGGTCGGGTAGCGGCCGCCCCATAAAGATAAACGGCGATCCCAAGTTCCTCGCCCACACGCTGGCCAAGTT
>JAWOHK010000153.1:0-9374 GCA_046485205.1 Chloroflexota bacterium
ATCTTCTGCCACGTCTTCATCTTCAACGATCTCCTCTTCTTCCACTTCCTCTTCGGCAGTCACGTATTCAAATCGAGCCACGATCGTATCGGGATCAGTGAGGATGGTGACACCAGAGGGTACAGGAATATCACTCACATGGATGATATCTTCCGGGGACGTGAATGTGCTCATGTCGATCTCAATTTGGGAGATGAGGTTATCGGGTAAACACTCAATTTCAACCTGTCGCAGCATGAGCGTTACCACACCCAAACCATCAGCTTCCGGAGGTGCTTCCCCAATTGCGACCAACTCGGCTTCCGACCGGATCGTGCTGGCCATGTCAACTTCCAAAAAGTCAACATGCAAAATGTCACCCCGAGTCAAATGCTGTTGGATATCACGCACCAAAACTGTCTTTGTATTGTTTCCGAACTTCAACTCAGCCAGATTAGTGGTCCCAACGGTCCGGAGTGCGCGGCGTAGTGCTTTTTGCTCCATCTGAATCGAAACGGGATCATTGCGACCGTAAACAACACCAGGTATCCATCCACTTCGGCGGAGCTGGTTAACCTGTTTGCCGATCACCTCCCGTTGTTCTGCCTCAATTATTATTCTGTCAGTCATTCTTACTTACCTTCCTGCCGCAACATAAAAACAGGTGTGGCGTTATCCTTGAATTTGGTCGCTACACCCGTTGAAGTTATATTCCTCTTAAATGCCCATTAGGCTATAATTTGGTCAATAGAACCGAATGCGTAAGTATAATAAAAAAACTAGATAAGTCAATCCAGGTAAGCCATTTATGACTCATAATATGACTCACAGCGCAACAACATTGGAACAATACTATCAAGGGATTGAGGTTCAAGGTAATCAACGAACGCCCGAGCACGCCGTGCGAGTAAGCGATGCCGTACTTCGCACGCTGGGCTTCAATCTGAGTGGCGGAGTAAAACGAAAATTAGTTGATTCATTACCAGAGGAACTAGGCCGAAAATTAAAGCGAGGTTGGCGTCTGATTCATTTTCGGAATCGGAATATCACCTTGCAGCAATTTTCCAAAGATGTAGGTCTTCATACCGGAAACACGGATCCTCAATTCGCGGAAACCATCACTCGCGCTGTATTCCATAACCTGAAAATGCTCATCGATGATGATCTGAATCGAGAAATTGCTAAAGATCTCGGTCCGGAATTACGTAGAGCCTGGAACACTGCGTAAACAATTGTTGCCTATCCATTCGTTGGCCAAACACCATCACCACATAAGCCCCGCTATTTTCTTACTAGGGCTGGTGACCTTTCTTCTGGCCTGCCAAACGCTTCCTTCAACCTCCGAATCGCCGCCAACAACGACTAAGGAAGTGAAACCGGTCATCCTGGTGGTAGACGGAACGACCCTTTCCTTGCAGACAACCGCTGGATCGGTTAAGGATTTCCTGAAGGAAAATAACATCATCATTCATTCATCCGATATCGTGAAACCAGAGCTCGATTCGCCAATTCCAGACGCTATGCTGAATGGAATTCCCATTACCGTGACTATTACGCGCGTAACGGAATCGCTTGAGGTTATTCCGGAAAGTCTCTCTTACAGCCGTCAGATCATTCGAAGTGCAGAGATGTCCGTGGGTGATCCGCCGCTACTTTTAGTAGCAGGTCAAGCCGGCTTGCAGGAAGTTACGCTCAGAATCATTTATCATAATGGCTTAGAAGTTGAACGGTGGGTAACATCCACGCGTATCGTCGAGCCGGCGCGAGATGAAATCGTGATGATCGGCATGGGCTCAAATCGTGATGAAATACCGCTTGATGGAACTTTAGCCTATATTAAGGACGGTCGGCCAAACGTATGGCGTGATAGGACCAATCAGTCGATTGGGTTGGCCATCGACGCTCAACTGGATGGGCGCGTATTCCAACTTTCCCCTGACGGCCGTTTTCTTCTATTTTCAACCGGCGAAAACGGACCGGAACCTGCAAACCAGGGCTTTCGCAATAAGCTTTGGGTTGTCGAAGTTCGAGGGTCGGCCGAACCGGAGGCACTAAGAATCGAGAATGTACTTTGGGCCGGATGGGATCCGGCGGCAATTGATCAGCCACGATTCGCCTATACCACGGCTCGTACTACAACCGTTCCTCCGGGATGGGAGGCAAATAATGACCTCTGGTTATTTGAACTGGCCGAGTTGGACGCCAGTCAGCCGGCACCCGTTCGATTGATAGAAAATTATGCCACACCATACGGCTGGTGGGGCGGCCAGTACGCCTGGTCGCCGACCGGGAAGTACATCGCTTACGGTTTTCCTTCTGAAATAGGCTTGCTCGAAATCTATGAACCGGGGTTGGCCGGCGAATCCTTGACCGATCCCCAAATGCCCGCTTCGGAACGAACGATTCTTCATACCTTTCAGGAATTCGAAACCGGAGGTGAGTGGGCCTGGACTCCATCACTCAGTTGGTCCGCGGATAGCCGGTTTCTGGCTTTTAGCGAGCACCTGTTGGTAGAGTCGGACCTCAAATCGCAGTTCAACCTCACCTTACTCGACTTGGCAGAGAGGATGACCACACCGATCTCCGAAAATGCCGGACCATGGTCTGTCGCCCTTTTTTCTCCTCAAACTATCGAACACGGTGAGGTGGTCGCCTATCTACGCGCGCATGAAACGGCCAACATCTTAACCGGCCCGTACATTCTGTATGTCGATGACCAAACTGGGGACAACCCTCGGACCGTTTTCCCGCTTGGCGACGAGAGAGGCCAATTTTCTCGCACCAACCAGTCGCTTGCTTGGGGACCTGACGAGTCCACCATCGCTTTTATCTACGACGATGCACTCCACCTCATGAATCTTCTTACCGGAGATCTGTATCGCGGCCCCGCCGACGACACCGTATCCAGTACGATCAGTTGGGCTCCTTATGGTGCGGCTGCGGATGAATGAGCCGAATAGACCTTCCTCTGCCTCTCGATACCTGACTTTAGTTTTTCTGACCCTGAGCGTTGTCTCGCTACTGGCGCTAGGCGCACTATTGGCTCAGGAACGCTATCTCACTCGTGGCATCCCGGCCGGACTTCCTCATCCTATACCTCATGGGGGTGCCCGATTGGGGATTAATGTTGAGTTAGGACAGTATGAAAACGATACATTGGTCTCTACCCTGAGAGAACTGAATGATCTGGGTTTTTCTTATCTTAAACAGCCATTTTACTATTCCGAATCCTTCGATTGGCGTGAAGCTGACCGTTTGATCGATGCCATTACCGCAGAGGGGTTGATTTTGGTACCATTGCTGGACGGCGATCCGGCGAAAGGTTTCGCTCCGCCGGATGACTTCAATGCCTTTGCAGCGTGGGCTGGAGAGTTTGCCGACCGCTATGGAGACGCGATCACGTACTACATCATTTGGGATGAACCAAATTTAGCCAGTCATTGGGGCGGCCGCCCTGTGAATCCTGGAGACTTTGCCGCTCTGTTGGCCGCATCGAGCGCGGCCATCCGCCAAAGTGATTCGGATGCCGTAATTGTGCTCAGTCCTCTGGCCCCCACATCGGAGACCGGTCCCGATAATCTGTCAGAACCGTTATTCCTGTCTGCGCTCTACCGCGCGGACGCCGCCGACAGTTTTGACGTTATCGCCGTCAAACCGTACGGATTTGATACAGGCCCTGATGATCGACGAGTAAACCCGGATATTCTGAATTTCAGCCGGTCGATATTGGTTCGGGAGGTAGCTGAAAACTACAAAGACGGCCACAAGGCCATCTGGGCCGGAAATTGGGGCTGGAATAGCCTACCGCCTGGTTGGACGGGAGGCCCGTCTATTTGGGGTCAAACAACAGAGGAACAACGGTCCGCCTGGACAATCGCCGCTCTGGAACGCGCCCGGATCGAATGGCCATGGATGGGGGTCCTGTTTCTGGAAAATTGGGAGCCGGCAGTTGCGTCTGACGATCCTCGTTGGGGGTTTAGCATCGCCGGGCAACAAACCGCGATAGACCTGGCCCAACACCGGGATGATTTGCCGGAAACTATCGCCTGGCCCGGTTTTTATTACGCCCGGCCGGACGATCCGGCCCAATCATTTGAGGGGGCCTGGGAATTCTCGCCGGAATTTGGCGCCGATATAGGCCAGAGTGGTGACCGGGCAACGTTTAACTTTTGGGGAACGGAAGTCGGCCTGCTCGTTCGACGTGCCGACTTCCGCGCCCGACTTTACGCGACGGTGGACGGCCAACCGGCTAACGCCTTACCCATCGATGAAAACGGCGCGGCTTTAGTGCTCACAGCCGGGGACCCGGCCGCTGATGGCCTGTCAATGGAACTAGTAGCTCATGATCTGGAGCCGGGACCTCACGTTCTGGAAATCGTCGCCGACCGGGGATGGGATCAATGGGCGCTGAAAGGCTTCGCCGCCGGATATCGTCCACCTGAAACCGAAAACACGACCGAAGTAATACTTTTGTCACTGCTTACGGTTTTGTTTGCCGGGTTGGGTTTATGGTCTGCGAAAAAAGCTGACTGGGGTCAAGGGGGTCGCCGTTTAGCTAATGCCTATAGCCGGTTCAATGACCGCACACAATTGGCCCTGACGGCCCTGGCAGCGTCGATCGTTGGGGTAACCGGCTGGTTAACGTGGGGCCAGGATGCGCTCGGAATCTACCGGCGTATGGGCGATCCCGGTCAATTGGCCGCCGCGGCGACGGCCGCCGCCCTCTTTTATGTCACACCCATCTTTATTGTCTATCTGATAGCCATTGCGGTTCTCTTGATCCTGCTCGTCTTGCGTCCAGCGTGGGGTGTGGCCCTCATTGCCCTGTCGATGCCTTTTTACGTTACTCCACTGGCTAAACCTATTCTCGGCTACCGCTTTTCTCCGGTTGAAGTATTCACGTTGGTGGCGGTAACGGCCTGGGCGATACGGACACTTTTGGATACCGGTTGCACCGCCCGGCAACATACCTTACGTTTGTCAATACCCGCGCTTCGTTCGGCCGATTGGGCTGTTCTGATTTTTGTCGTGATCACCACCGTTTCCTTGTTTTTCACCAATCAGGTAGATGTGGCTACAAACGAATGGCGTATTGTTATCATGGAACCGGCCCTCTTCTATTTTTTGTTGCGTGTCACTCGACTGAAAGAGCGTGAACTTTGGGTTGTGCTTGATGCCTGGTTACTAAGCGGGCTCATCGTTGCGCTCTATGGGCTTGGGCAATATGCTACCGGGCAAAATCTGATCACGGCCGAAGGTGGCCTACTGCGCTTGCGCGCATTTTACGGCTCGCCCAACAACGTCGCGCTTTACCTTGACCGGTTGCTGCCGTTACTGATCGCCATGCTTCTATTGGGCCAAGAAAACCAACATCGCACTCGTCGTTTCATTTATGGGCTTGCCAGCCTGCCCATCTTTCTGGCATTGATATTTACCTTTAGCAAAGGCGCTTTGTTCCTGGGTGTGCCGGTATCCTTGCTGGTCGTATTCTGGTTGCGGCAACGTTATGTTGGACTTCGCGCCTGGCCGTGGGTAGCGGCCGTTCTCACCGGCGGGTTGCTCGTATTAATAGCCGCCTTGCAAGTCCCATCCCTGGCCGGACGCCTTGACCTCTTTGGGCCGACAGGAGTATTCCGTCTAAACTTGTGGCGCTCAGCATTCAGTATGTTTGTTGACCGCCCGATCTTCGGCGTCGGATTGGACAATTTTCTCTATGCCTATCGTGGGCGTTACATTCTGGATGCAGCCTGGCAGGAACCAAATCTGAATCATCCCCATAATATCATCCTGGATTTCGCCACTCGTCTAGGTATACTCGGACTTTTGAGCGGGGTATGGTTGATTTTTGAGACAGGCCGTGCCCTGGCCCAATCTGTCAGGCGCTCCAACACGCTCTGGTTACCGGTGTCAGTAGGGCTGAGTGGCTCGTTAGCCGCCATCGTGGCTCATGGCCTTGTGGACCACAGTTTTTTCCTCGTTGATCTGGCTTTTTCATTCTTTTTAATTATGGGAATCGCCATCCGCCTGCTCGAGTATTCGGAGCAGGCCGTCGATCCAGTAATTGGCAAAAGTTGAGCTAAAAGTTATGAGAAAGGATGTCAGGTTGTGAGAACTTGCTAAACCTACCATCGCCTGAGGCAACTCTCCGTTACAATGAACGACGAACGGGAATTCCAAACCAAAATTCTGTGACATTATGCGACTGTTTCGTTTGATATTGATTATCGGGTTGATTCTCTTCGGGGTTACTGTGGTGGTGGCTGGACCCACCCTACTCCGATCGATTCCCACTCGATATGTTATGCGCTTGCCGGAACCCTTGCAGGCGCTAGCGCTGCCGTCTGATCAGGCTCCCCTTTTGCCGACGGTCGCAGCACCGGTAGCCGCCCAAGGGTTAATCTTCGAATCAAGCGCGCCGGATGGCACGGCCGCTCCGCCTGCCAGCCCCACACCCTTGCCGGTCGACATCCAGTACACAAACCCTGCTGGTGGGGGTATCGTCGACGACTCCCTGAGCCAGTCACCCACACTCGCCGTTCTGCCAACAGCTACCCCGTCGCCTACACCCTGGCCGGTGCCGCAAGCCGCGCGCATGACCGGCTTTACGCATCATTACCAGGAATGGAACAATTGCGGTCCGGCTACGCTGACCATGGCTCTGACTTACTTTGGCCTTTACCATTCCCAACAACAAACCGGAAACGGCCTCAGACCACATCCGGAAGACCGCAATGTGACCCCGGAAGAGATGGCGGCCTATGTCAATAACCAGACGAAGTTCAAGGCCATCAGCCGTGTAAATGGAGACCTGAATTTGTTGCGCCGATTGTTGGCCAACGATATACCGGTGATTATCGAGGTCGGAATCGATCCGCCGGGAGAATATCGATGGCTTGGCTGGTACGGCCACTACCTGCTGCCGGTCGCTTATGATGATTTATATGAACAAGTTTGGGTCTATGACTCCTGGCTGGGGACAAGTGAAGTGCCGCAGACGAACGCCGACCCCAATGGGCGAATTATGCCATACAGCGAGTTAGCTGCCTATTGGTCACAGTTCAATCACAACTACATCGTCCTCTATCGACCCGAACAGGAAGCCGATGTGCTCGCTTTATTGGGCGAAGAATTGAACGATGACAAAATGTGGGCCAACAATCTCGCCCAGGTTCAACTGGATGCTAGTCGAGAACCGGGTAATGCTTTTTCCTGGTTTAATATGGGAACCGCCTACAATGCCGTGGGCGAGTATGAAAAAGCCGCAACCGCCTTCGATCAAGCCCTGGCAATTGGACTGCCCTGGCGAATGCTCTGGTACCAGTTCGGTCCTTATGAAGCCTACTATCAAGTCGGCCGGTATGACGACATCTTGCTCTTAACTGAAACAACCCTTAAAGATCGCCCCTATTTTGAAGAATCGTTCTATTATCGTGGATTGGCCGAAGCGGCGCTGGGCAATATGCCAGCGGCACGTGAAAACCTGGAGCGGGCTTATGCCTTTAATCCTAACTTTACACCGGCCAATCTGGCCTTGGCCGAACTTCAAACTGACGGTTAATAGGCAAATTAAACAGGGTCCTCGTACATCGTCTAACTCGTCGAGCAATTGTGCGACATCGAAAACATGAGAATCCGTTTCGAGAAAAGTGAGGTTTAGCACTAATCATGCGAAAACGAACAAAGAGCATTATCCTGCTAATCGCGACTGTACAAATCCTTCTAATTCTGGGTTTACTGGCCTTGCCGACGGTTGTTCGCGCCATTCCTGGTCGTTATCGAGTCTGGCTACAGGAAAATCAGCCAGTTTTGAGTGACATGACCGAAGGCGTCATCGATCAAGTCGCACCTGTGGCCACCTCATTACCGGCGGCACAACAGATCGCGGACGATGAGCGCGTTGATCTCTCTTCTTTAATCGCTGCCCAACCGGTGAGTACTGTTTCGGCCGCGCCTGGTGAAAACGAATTAATCAGTATCCCTGGCTCAGTAAATACGATTGAACCGATTTCAACTCCAGAACCTGTAATCGAAGTTACGTTGCCACCCCCTACTCCCACTCCTGCAGTCACGGAAACTCCGTTACCGACCGCTACCCCGATGCCATTGCCGGAGCGGGTAGTCCTTGAAAATATGGGCGTAGTCAGACAGTCGTTCAACAATTGTGGTCCGGCAAATCTAACCCAGGTACTGAATTGGTATGGCTCAGATATCACTCAGGCCGACATCGCTGACTACTTAAAACCAAACCCGGAAGATCGTAATGTCAGCCCTTGGCAAATATCTGATTATGTCAATGATTTTTTGCCGGAATACAAAGCGATCACGCGCAGCGCCGGCGATCTGGACATGATCAAACGATTTCTAGCGGCCGGCTTCCCGGTCGTTATCGAAAAAGGCTACAACTTACCGGAATCAGGCTGGTGGGGTCATTACTTGACCGTGTACGGTTATGACGATGATCGGCAAGAGCTTTACAGTCAGGACTCTTATTTAGGGCCATTTGACGGCAGCGGCCGTGTGGACACTTATTTCGATTTCTTACGCGGTTGGCACCAATTCAGCAATACCTTCTATGTCGTTTACACACCGGACCAGGAAGAAACGATTCGATCCATCCTGGGTGAGGAGATGTACGACGACTTTAAAATGTGGCAACGGGTAGCGACCATTTCGGAACAGGAAACTGCTGATGATCCTAATGACGTCTTTGCGTGGTTCAATCTGGGCACAGCTTTAACCCGAATGGGTGGCCTCACCGGTGAATCGCAATATTACCAAGGTGGGGCGCAGGCCTTTGATCGTGCGCGAGAGATTGGATTGCCGCCCCGAATGCTTTGGTACCAGTTTCAGCCCTATCTTGCTTATTTGCGCATGGATCGTTATCAAGATGTGATCGCTCTCGCGGATGCCACGCTGGAGACACAAGGTGGACGGAACGTTGAGGAGACTTTCTGGTACAAAGGTCATGCGCTCGCCTATCTGGGAGATATTCAAGGGGCAATTACCAATTACCGCCAAGCCCTAACAGTAAACGAGAATTTCTATCCAGCGCAATGGTCACTAGATTCCCTAACTGGTGGGGGCGGATAAGAAACTTTTGCAAAGAAACTGAAACAATGTAATGGCCGGGCTTGATCGAAAAAGCCCGGCCACTTTTGTCTATGGCACAAGCGAGAAGAATCACGCTATAATTCCCACTGTAGGACTGATTTGAAGGTTCAAACAGGCAGCCCCTGTTTTCCACAAGAATTCCAATTAACTTCTTTATAGGAGGTATCAGCGATGCAAGAACGCAAGTTTAAGGTTACGTACTCGACACTGGCCAGCCCCGACCCCAAGCTTCATCAACTATTTGACGAGGCGGTCGAAGATGTTCGCGCCAACCTGGGGCAAAC
>JAWOHK010000162.1:0-3803 GCA_046485205.1 Chloroflexota bacterium
ACCGCAACCACGACCTGTTGCTGGTGGAGCAGCCCTTCGGATTTGGCCTGCTCCATCGCCGACCGGCTGAAGAATGGCGAGCAGACCATTGCCGATTGCCACCCCGAGGCCGGGGTGCTTTTTGCCGATATCGTCGGCTTCACGCCACTGTCGGCCGAATTGGGTGTCGAGCAAACGGTGGAAGTCCTCAACGAGCTGCTCTCGCGTTTTGACGCCATCAGTGACAAGTACGACCTGGAGAAAATCCGCACCATCGGCGACGGCTACATGGTCGCCTCGGGCGTGCCGGCCCCTCGCCCCGATTACGCCCACGCCCTGGCCGAGGCGGCGCTGGACATGATGGCGTTCGTCCGCAGTTGGAACTCACCCTATGCTGACCGAATCCACGTGCGCATCGGCATTAACGTCGGCACGATCATGGCCGGAGTGATCGGCCGCAGCAAATTCAGCTATGATGTCTGGGGTGACCCCGTCAACGTCGCCAGCCGCATGGAATCGACCAGTCTGGCCGACTGCATCCAGATCAGCAAGCACACCTACGAGCTGATCAAGGATGATTTCATCACTTGCCCGCGAGGCGTGGTCAGCATCAAGGGCAAGGGCAATATGCCAACGTGGTTCTTGCTGGACCGTAAGGAAAGGATTGACGAACCCGACTCTAGAGCAGAAGTACGTTAAAACGCACTTCCACCGGCAAACTTTTTCTCGCTGAGGGCGATCGATCGCCCTTCACAATTGAGCGGCCGGTTTCAACCGGCCTGCAAACGGGTTGAAAGACCTGGCGGCCTAACCTCGCGTCATGATTTTATGCTGGATCTTCATGCACTGATTCATGACTACTTCCAGCCCGGCGGCACGGGCTCTGGCCGCCGCATCCTCGTCCTTGATGCCCAGTTGCATCCACACAACCTTGGCTCCAATGGCAATAGCCTCATCGACAACCGGCCCTACCCGCTCGCTGCGCAGAAAGATCTGCACGACCTCTACCGGCTCGGGAATGTCACTCAGGGACGCGTAGGCTTTCTCGCCCAGCGCCTCCCCCAGCCCCGGATTAACCGGAATGATGTGATACCCATGCGAATGCAGGTAATCCGGTACCTTGTAGGCCGGTTTGTCCTCATCCGACGACAGGCCGACGGTGGCGATGATGCGATAGGTTTGCAAGATATGGCGGATGGTGTCGCTCTCGCTTTCAGGCATTGATGATTCCCTCTCAAAATTAGTGAACATACCCAACTGTATCATGTTCGCCGGAGGCAGGCATCCGGAGGACGGACATTTTACAGCCGGTCGGCCGTGGCCGGAGCCGGCACAAACGGCCGCGCTCCAAACCGGGTGAGGAACACCGCGCCGAGCAGCAGGACGCTGACCAGCAAACCCAACCAGCCACCGGCCAGCGGAATGAGGCCGGCCAGAAACAAGGCCAGCATAACCAGCAGGGTGCCCAGCCCCGTGGCCCCGGCCTCGGACAAAGGCGTGTACCGCCGCAAGCGACCTCCCAGCCGCCAACCCAGGGCGATCGCGCCGTAGCCAATCACCAGGGCGAGGATCATAACCAGGAGCAAGGCCAGCGGAATAAGCACCAGCGTGAATACCATAGCGACCATCAACGCCGGCAGCACCATCGCCGCGAGTGCGCCGACCGATAATGAGACAATGGGATGGCTCAGCGCCGCTTCAGACACAGCCGACAACGCCTGCGGCGACCGCCGCCCCAACACATAGGCCGCCACCGAAAGGGGTAGCGTGGCCATCAGCCAGCGCGCAAATGAATCGGTCGTCGAACGTTCCGGCATGAGTTCATCCAGCGGCAACGCCCTGCTGCCTTCGAGGACGGTTCCACCGATAGTAGCGCCCGGCGCGCGCTCCACGGTACCACCGGCCAGGCGCAGGTCTCCGTTCACCAACGCCGCCGGTCCCAATGCCAACCGTCCGCCAAATACAAACACATCGCCGCCAATCTCCCCATCGAGGGCCAGCGAGCCGTCGAACAGGTAAACCGACCGGCCGATGACCACTCCGGCGGGGACGGCTACCTCGCCGCCGGCTATATAGACGTCGCCGGGCAGATCGCCGGTGACGTGCTCGCCGCGCATGAGCAGCGTCAGGGCCAGATCTTCTTCTCCGGCGCACCCGGCCAGCAGGAATAAAGCGATCATTCCGATCGCGACAAGTCGCCGTCTCACGCCCGTTTCTTCTCCATCGGCGCGCCGGAGGGCGGTTGGGGTCGTGGTGTGGGCCAGACCGCCAGGGCCAGCATGAGCAACAAGAATATCAGCGCCAGCGCATCGACCCACCGCAGATGTTGTTCCAACGACACCTCGGATGCCGCCCAGCGCAGGGCGACGGCCGTGCTGAGAAAGGTCGCCAGCCAGCCGGAAAGGGCTACGCCGACCGCCGTGTTGCGACCGATGGTCACCGGCGTCGAAATGTCGGCCCACAGCGCGAAGGTGATGACGGTGTAGAGGCTGACGGCCGTGGCGTAGAGGGCTGGTTGGGCCACCGTACCGCCGCTCAGCGGCGTCAGCCAGGCTTGGAAGACATACATCAGGTGCACCAGGGCGAAGATGGCGAAAATCCAGTAGAACAGATGGCGCGCGCCCAGGTTAGTGTAGATGACGCCACCGATGACAGCCGTCAGGACATGGACAACGCCGATAGTCAGACGCGGCGCGAGATCGGTTGCCGTCCAGCTGGCGGCCATCAGATGAGGCGTCTCGGCCAGTCGCAGGAAACCGAGGCTGTCGATGAAAAACACGGCAAACATCAGGGCCACAATGCCGGCTACCCGCCACGCCGGCCGGGTCGAGGACTCGATGGCCGAGACGTAGCGACCGCGACCGAATTCCGGCGACCAGTGGCGGCGGCTCCATTCATCCACAAACGGCAGAGGGGCGAAAGCCAGCACGCCCAGCGCTATCGCGCCGGGCACGATAACGACCAGCATCTGCACCGCCACGTCCTCGATGTGCCAGG
The DNA here is from genome assembly GCA_046485205.1 of Chloroflexota bacterium. Classification (GTDB taxonomy): domain Bacteria; phylum Chloroflexota; class Anaerolineae; order Promineifilales; family Promineifilaceae; genus Promineifilum. The sequence goes on from JAWOHK010000162.1 coordinate 2,977, forward strand.
AGCGAATCAGGACGGCCGCGGCGAAATAGGCGATGGCGGTGATGGCCGCGGCGACATGGCCGCGCAGCCGCACCGGCACCAGGTCCACTGCCAGGCCGAACGTCACCGGCACGGCCAGTCCTAGCGCCAGCGATCCGGCCACGATCCAGGCCAGCAACTGCCCCGGCTCGCGCAGGAATGGCGCGGCGGCCGTCAGCAGAGCCTGGAGGGCGACAGCGACAAAAGCCGCCCGTAACTTGAAGCGAAAGTGCCGCAATCGCGGCCGGTGCAACATCGCCCAACCAACGAGCAGGGCCGTGGCGCAGGTCAGGACAGCCAGCACAGCCATATACCCGGCGACGGCCGGCCGGTTCAGGCCGATGAGGCGTGTGCCCAGGTCGACCAACCCGAGCTGGATGAAGGTCACATTGTAGAGGTAACCAGCGGCCATCATGCCGGTGAACAATAGCAAACCGAGGGCGATGATCACCTTAGGCGGCAAATGTCCACTCAAATATTCGCGCATCACCTTAGTGGACCAGATGATGTTGCATGGCCAGAGCAACGGCCTCGGCCCGATTGCCCGCACCCAGCTTGCTGAGGATGCTACTCACGTGGAACTTGACTGTCGATCGGCTAATGTAGAGCTGTTCGGCGATAGCCGGGTTGCTCAGGCCATCGACCATCAGAACCAGGACCTCCCGTTCGCGGGGTGACAAGTCCCGGCCGGGCGGAGGTGGGGTTGTCGCGGCATGGATCAGTGCCTGGGTCGCTTCCGGGGCTAGTGTCGGCCGGCCGGCACAGGCTGCGCGAATGGCCCCAGCCAATACGTCGGCGCTGACGTTCTT
>JAWOHK010000212.1:0-13594 GCA_046485205.1 Chloroflexota bacterium
TAACCAATCGAGTTCGGCGGCCAGCGCCCGGCCAATAGTAGTTTTGCCTACTCCGGTTACCCCCATAACAACGATGACCTGGGGCTGATTGGCAGGGTGCTTAGATTCCTTCATGCCATTCAGCTATTGCATAACTAACCTTCAAGGGCGCCCAATAAAGCCGGCAACAACTGTTTTTTGCGTGAAACTACACCCTCTGCTCGCAAAGTTCCGTCGGATAACTTGGCATATGGCAACCCCCCCAGTGCGGGAACATCGGAGGTCAACAACAATCGGCTGGATGCCCGCACTACGTCGGTAACCATTAGCATGGCAAAATCAAGCCCTTTGCTGTCCTTTAATTGGCTAAGGGCTTTGTGTAAGCGCTCCTTGTGGTCTTCTAACTCTACCAAGGAGGTGACTTCTACCTGCGCGACACCGAACGAATGACCGCCTGCCTCATAGAGTTTCAAATCAGCGGCTACGATTTCCTCTTCTGAACGGGAAGCGAGGCCTGTTCCGGCATTGATGATTTTTTCGCCATATGATTGAATTGTCTCGTCGGCCAGGGGAGACCCAACGATGAAAGCCCACCGGGCTAGGCGTTCTGCTGTAGCATGATCGCGTGGCGTGGTGGTTGGAGAAGTGAGGATAAGGGTGTCTGACAGTAGCCCCGCCAGCAATAATCCGGCCAGTTCAGGCGGAGCGCTTAGACCGGCGTCATTGATGCGCTCGGCGATCAAGGTCGATGTGCTTCCGACGACATCGACTGTGAACCGGATGGGCATGCGCGTCGAGGCATTGCCCAAACGGTGGTGATCGATCACTTCCAGAATATCGGCCTCGTCAATTGCGCCGATAGCCTGGCCTGGTTCGTTGTGGTCAACCAGGATAATTTTCAGACGAGGTGGGTTGAGGGCTTCGCGTTGTCGACAGATGCCGACATAGCGACTGTTGTCGTCAACAACCCAGAATTCATTGCGCTCTTCGCGCATAATCCGATTCAAGGCATCGCGGATCCGGTTGTTAGCTTGGAATTGGGGGACGCCAGTATCACAGGCTTCTCGACCGGGCATGTCCATCAACTCGCCGATTCGCATTTCCTCGCGGCGTGGGTGCGAGCCAACAGTCCGACTCAGGAATTCAAAGAGGCTGATGACCGAAACCAGCCCATAGGGCGTTCCGTCTTGTTCGACAATAGGCGCTACACCGCCGGTGCGATTGGCAATCGCCCAAACTTCGCGAAGCGGGTGATCAGGGCTCGCCGAGTTAAACCGGTGGGTGATAGCCAAGAATCGGGGCGAGGCATCGTTCAGCAGAACGGGTTGCTCAATCCCCAGATGGTTCAGTACCCAGGTCGTCTGCGGATTCAATTGTCCGGCGCGAGCGGCGATAGCAGGTGTCCCTTGATCCTGCAACAGCCAGGCATATCCCAACGCTGAGGCGATAGAGTCGGTGTCCGGATTTACATGCCCGACGACGTAAATATTGTTGCTCTCTTTTCCTGTCATGGAATAACATCCTTCTATACGGTCAAGATACCGATCATGGTGATGATGCAAGCCCTTATTCTCTTCCGGCAAGCTTACAGATCGCCTGACTGTCCGAAATATGATAAACGATCCCCCACGGATGCGCACCTGGTTCCTTTAATTTTCCGAAGACGGATTTGGATTGGTAAAGGGTTGCTGCCATAATTCGGTTTCATGGCCTCGCGCCGCATGAATGGTTCTGCTCTCACGTTATTGGTGGTTATCCTCTTGGCCGTGGCCTTGCGTTTTTGGCACCTTGATCGTCTGCCACCAGGTCTCTACCATGACGAGGCATATAACGGCCTGGATGCCCTGTCGTTGTTACAAGGCAGGAGCTTCCCCCAATATTACGAAGGCTGGGAATTATATGCCCAGGATGCCCACGCCAACAGACCCCCTACACCATCACGATTCCCGGTTTTTTTTGAGGGTAATTACGGGCGAGAACCTCTCCACGTTTATCTGATGGCTTTTTCGCTCTGGTTATTTGGTGTGACCCCTTTTGCGGTTAGAGCGGTACCGGCTGCCGCGGGCGTGCTCGCCGTATTGACAACTTTCCTGGCGGCACGAGCTATGTTTCCACCCCGATCAGGACAAGTTCTCAATGGAGAGTTGCTTCCCCTTCTGTCTGCATTTTCCGTGGCGGTCCTTTACCCGGCGATACATTTCAGTCGATTCGGCATAAGGGCAATGGTGATGCTGCCGGTTATCACCTTGGCCGTATTTACCTTTTGGCGAGGTTGGCGGCAACCTGGCTCCCGAAGCGGTGAGGTCTGGCTGGTCATCGCCGGAGCATTCGTCGGGTTAGGCCTATATACTTTTGCCGCGGCCCGTCTCTTTCCGCTAGTATTTGTCGTCTTTGGCTTCTACTTGTTCTGGAGTAATCGGGGGGCTTTACTGCTCCGGTGGCGCGCTCTAGGTTTGGCGCTGGTGGCTGCCCTTTTAGTATCCGCTCCGCTTCTGTTATTTTTCGCCCGATATCCTTACTTCTTCATCTTTCGGATGGCTTTTGTCGCCAATCGGGGGAGTGGGGTGGTGGATGATGCCCCTATCCTGACCTGGTTGTTCAACAGCGTAAGGGTTTTTCGGGGCTTGTTTTGGCTGGGCGAAACCCATTTACGTCATAACCTGCCCGGTCGCCCCTATATGGATGCCCTCCAAAGTGTTCTATTTCTAACGGGGGTCATCCAAACCATACGTCATCGGGCGCGGCCGGAGCACGTCTTCTTGCTCATTTGGCTAGTGGTGATGTTACTGCCCAGTATTCTCAGTGGCGATGCGCCCCACTTCGGCCGCCTGACTGGAGCTGCTCCAGCGGTTGCCATCTTTATCGCGGCCGGCGGATCGTGGATAATCGAGAAAATCACATTGCGTACAACTAGACCTGTCTGGATAGCATTGGCAATTGCCGCGCTAACCATTCCAAGCCTATCGATGACAGCCTACGATTACTTTGTTCGCTATGCTACGCATCCTGATCTGGCCCGTGATTTTTATCTCGATGATTGGAGGATGGGACAATATGTCGCTACCCAATCTGTCGATACAGTTCTTTACCTGACGCCGGCCCAGGAGGAAATGGCGACGGTTTTTTTCGCCCTGGCCGATCCGGATCGACTGAGGAGCTTTAACGGCCGGGACGGAATAGTACCGGCCGGAATACCCGGCCAACCGATCCTTTATCTCGTGCGGCCGAACGCTAGCGATGCTTGGGCAAATATAAAAGATTATTTTGGCGAAGGTAAGGCGATCTCTGGCGAACAACGTGCCGGATTCATCCCTGTTCATGTTCCCGCCGAAGCAGAGCGAATTCTCAATCCAATCGCCGATCCAGTGTATTTTGGTGAGGAAATTAGCCTGCCGGGTTGGTCATACTCGCTCTTTCCTGATCATCTAGATGTAGACCTTACTTGGCAAGCCGAGACCACACCATCCGAGGATTTCACCGCGTTTGTGCATCTGATTGATCAGAGGGGCGAGCTTATTGCCCAAACTGACCGGCAACCGGCCGGCTTCCCGACGGGAGACTGGCGGCCAGGCGAAGTCGTCAGGGACACGTTTCGCGTGGACTTGCCGGTCGGACTGCCTCCAGGGGATTACGTGGTGCGAACAGGCTTTTATTATTTACCTACCTTGGAACGATTGGGTGAGGCGGTTATATTGGATACGGTGAGGATTTTGGTAACGGCACCATGAATCGGCACGAGACAGAAATCCATCCCTTATCGGCCTTCGACCGCGAATCCTTTTTGGCCATCGCGACCGGATATATGACTTCAGAAATGTATCGGGTCGTTCGTTTCGAAAACGACCAGGAAACTAGCTTTTCCTTGAATCTGGAGCATCTCCCTGAGCCGGCTACGTATAGTTTCCCGTTTGACAATGAGGAGCTGGACCAATACACCAGGCTGGTCGACAATGGCTTTTGCTGGGGTGCTTATGATGGCGAACGCCTGATCGGTGTGGCCGTGGCAGAGCCTCACTGGTGGAATAAAACCCATTGGGTTAGGGAATTCCACGTCGCTAGTGCATACCAGCACCAAGGCATTGGCCGGAAATTGATGAGGATTATCGCCCAGCAAGCCAAAGAGGCCGGCTTGAGAGCCTTGGCCTGTGAAACTCAAAACACGAATGTGGCCGCTATTCGTTTTTACCGAAAAGTCGGGTTCATGTTGGATGGCGTCGATATCTCATACTACACCAATGATGATACCCTTCCGGGACGCACGGTTGCCGTATTCATGAAGTTGAAATTCGATGGATAACTTGGTATTGCGGATTGAAAGACACCCCCACCTTGCGGCTGGCCTGTTTTTTCTGGGGCTGAGCCTCCTGTTCTTTGCCAGAGTCCTTTTCCTACCGGTAGGTCAAGTAATGGCCGGCCATGACATGGTGGGCAATTATTATATTTATTGGTCGCATGTTCGCGAATCCATCCTGAGTGGCCAGCTTCCTTTTTGGGAACCGCGCCTATTTGGGGGCTTCCCGTTTATGGCTCAGCCGCAACAAAACGCCTTCTATCCGCCCAATTGGATCAACCTTATCGTGCCGGTAAGAGTAGGCGTCACCTTACATGTGATCTTCCATGTGTGGTTAGCGGGCTTCGGCATGTACGCCTACGTCCGTTATATGGGTGGTCGCATGTTGCCGTCAATCCTCTCCGGCATTGGCTTTGCCTTCGGAGGATTGCTAGCCGGGCGATTGTGGGCCGGACATTCGCCCGTTTATGCCGTATTTATCTGGACACCGGTCATGTTGCTGGCGCTGGCCTGGGCCATTGACAGGCGAAGGCCGGCGGCTGCGATCATCGCCGGGTTGCCATTCGGCCTTGCCATTTTGGCCGGCCATATCCCCTCATTTTTATACGTGAGCCTGATTTGGGCGGGGTTTATAATCTACCTCTTTTTGACGGCCGGAAGCCATCGATGGCTGGTCGTCCGCCAGTCTGCCATCGCCGCGGTGATCGGGCTGGCGCTGGCTGCTGTTCAACTGGCTCCTTTCTTGCAGTTTAGTCTTTCTTCCGGTCGTCTGGCAGTTGCCGATTACGAATTCGCCACCGATTATTCATTGCCGCCGGCCCACCTGATCACGCTCTTGATACCTGAGTTCTTTGGTGAACCGATGCGCGTAGGGTATTGGAGCGTGCCTACCTTTGAGGAATTGACTTATTACGCCGGAATATTGGCCGTCTTAGGCATTCTTTTAGCGGTGCGGCGGCCGACACGTCTGGCCTGGTTCTACATAATCCTCATCGTGTTGGGTCTGTGGTTAGCCCTGGGTCGCTATGGAATACTCTATGAATTGGCCTATCGCTATTTTCCGCCGTTTCAGCTGGTGCGGGCGCCGGGTCGGGCCGCATTTCTATATTTGTTTGCCGGCTCGGCATTGCTGGGTCATGTCCTCAGCGACTGGCGGTCGCGGCCATTACCAGAACGCGAACGGTCTTTGCGAATTTATTGGCCGATAGTTGTGACGATCTTGGGGGTGGCTTTATTTGCCGGTTTAGCAGCGACCGGTGCGGTTTTTATGAGCGTCCACCCATCCGACACCAGCGGTCGTCTTTGGAATCAAATTGGCGGTTATTCATTGGCTTTGGTTGCAGTCGGGATTGGCGGCGCATTGATTTGGGCTTACTTATTGGCTGATAAAGAACAAAATGCCACTAGCCAACCATATCGCTGGCTGGTGGCCATTGGATTGATATTACTCGTAACGGCCGATACGTGGTTGTTTTCCTTCAAGATGGTACGAGCGGAATCAACAGCTCCTTTAGCTCTATGGAGCGACGGAATATCTATTGTGGGCGATTCAGGAGGCCGGGTACTCCCGTGGGGCGTGCCATTATTCAGTCAAAATGGTGCTATGCAGGTCGATTGGCCCAGTGTATTTGGTTATGACTCGCTCGAACCGGCCGCCCACATCGCCCTGGCCTCATCCGTGCCGGACCCTCGATCTTCTGCTTATGATATCCTCGGTGCCAGCCATGTTCTGGCCGGAGGGCCTTTAGACAGTTACCTCGACGGCGATCGACCGCTTACACTGCTTGGTCAAGTAGGGTCCGCTTGGGTCTATGACCGAGCCCGAACCCTGCCTATTGCTCGTCTTGTTTACCGGTTCGAGGTCATACCAAACCCTTCCGAAGCGATCGCGCGCGTTCATGCTCCCGATTTTGACCCGGCCTCAACGGTAATCCTGGATGAGACGCCGCCATGTGACCTGGCTCAATCAAGCCCGGGTTCTGGCACGGCCGAGATTGCAGCCCACGACGACACCTATTGGCGAATTAACACCAACAGTGAGTCGCCAGGATTGTTGGTTCTGGCGGAAAATAACTACCCGGGCTGGCAGGCGACTATTGACGGCCAACCGGCTGAAACATTGACAGCTTACACTACCATTCGAGCTGTTTGTATACCGGCCGGCGATCCTGTTGTGGAATGGACCTATAGACCGACCATCTATGTAGCCAGTGGTTTGGTTACGGTGGTCGGTCTTTTGTTGGTGATGATCGCGCTCTCGCGGTTCCGGCGCCAGTCATTGCTGGCTGATTGACAAAGGTCAATCAGCCAAGACACTTTTCAACTCAAGGCTGGAGGATATTGATGGCGATATGATCAGCCTGGCTGAATGCTTTTTCCATCTCGAAAATATCAGGCCCTTTCATCCCTTCGGTTTCTTCTGATTGGAAGTAATCTACCATGGCCGCGTAACCGGCGGCGATCAGGGCTTCTCTTCGATCGTCAGTCATGTCGAATTCAGTCGTACCATAACTCTTGGCCGGCAAGCGACAGACAAACTGCTTGAAGGCGTCGATCACCATTTTGTCACGGGCCTGGGTAGTCGTATCGATCAAGCCTTTGATGCGCGAGGTGACCGGAAGAGCAGAGATATCCATTGTCGAAGCTCGCGCTGCAGAAGGGCTTGCGCCTGACACCGGCAACGATTCATCGATTAACAATCCGAGGATTGTGGCCGTTGTCTTTGGCCCCATCAGGGCAATGACATGGGGATCGTTGGAGAGAAACAACTCTATGGGGAAGTTCGACAACACACCACCATCGACCACACTATGACCGGTCAAATCAATGCCCATGTAATTTCCCCACTCTTTTTGCCAGATTACCTCTTGCCAAAGCAACGGCACGCTCATAGACATGCGCATGGCCCAGACGACAGGCACCCCTGGGGCGGTGCGGTGATTAAGGACCAACAAGCGGTGATCGATGGTGTCGGCCGCGACCAGAGATAACTCTTTCCCTGTTGTAGAAAAGAATTCTGCCATGGTCATCTCTCCCATCTGTCGCGGTCGGCCGTTATATTCGCCCTCATTCAATTTTTTTCTGGCCCATTCAACGAAAAAATCGGCCGAAAACCAGCCACCTCGTTCAACGAAAGAAAAGAGATTGCTGAACTGATCACGTGTCATCAAGCCAAGGATCAAATTATCAAAACGATCCTCGATCACATTGGGGATAAATTTGATGTCTATCTCTTGTAATAACCGGCGAACGGCACTACCATCGATCTCTTCGCGGGTAAATGGCACCGGTTTGGCCATAAATTTTGTGAATACTGGTATGCCATCGTCGCTGGTTTCCATCAGGGCATCTTTCATTTCCCCAGCCGTATAGCCGGCGGCGATGTATGTGGCCATGATCGAACCGGCCGATGTGCCCATCAACCGGCCTTTAGTATGTTCAAATTCTTCCAAATGTTGCAAGGCGCCGACAAACGCCATGCCTTTCGCACCGCCACCTTCAAATACCAGATCGTATTGCATGATGTCCCTCCGTAGAAATATTTAGACAAGCTTTCAAGATGGCCCCACGCACCTGATTCAATTCTACCTTGTCGCGGGTTCAGGCGCGACATCCTTTACAGGCAATTCCCTATTGTGCGATTAAGGGGGTTTTTTCGCCATGATGTAATTGAATTAGGCGGCCGGTTACAGGGCTGGTGAATCGAGTATAATCCCTCATATGAAGCTGGCTGTTCTGTCGGACATTCACGGCAATTTGCCGGCGTTGCAAGCTGTAGTCGAGGATATTGATGGCTGGCGACCGGATGTTGTCGTGGTTAATGGCGATATCGTCAATCGCGGGCCGTCTTCAGGCGCGTGCTTCGAACTCTTGTTGGAACGACAGCAACGAGACAAGTGGCGGTTACTGCGCGGTAACCACGAGGATTTTGTATTGGACTGCAGCAGACCGGACGCACCTCAAAGTGGTCCGGAATTTGATGTTCGGAAATTCGCTTATTTTGCTTTGTGGCAGCTAGGTGAAAATGCGAGGGTATTGACAACCTTACCTGAAATCTATGAGGCGGATGCTCCTTTCGGTGATACCCTGCGCGTGGTCCATGCCTCCATGCGCAGCAACCGGGACGGCATCTATCCGGTCACACCGGAGGCAGAAATTCGTAAGCAGATAGAACCTGCACCGGCCGTTTTTGTCACCGGTCACACCCATCGCCCTCTCGTACGTCACATCGATCAAACTCTGGTCGTTAATATCGGAGCAGTCGGTTCGCCCTTTGACAATGACCGCCGCGCCGGGTATGGGCGATTTACAAGCAATGGCCACACTTGGCGGGCCGAAATCGTCCGGCTGGATTATGATTACCGGCATATTGAACGAGACTACCTGGAGTCCGGCTTTCTTGAGGAAGGGGGACCGTTGGCCCAGCTGATGCTGGTCGAACTTCGCAAAGCGCACGGCCTCATCTTTCGCTGGGCCAGCCGTTATGAAGAAGCTGTGCTAACCGGGCGCATGACGCTTGAAGATAGCGTGAGGCAACTCTTGACCGACGAAGACCTGCGCCCTTTCACGGGCCCACCGGGCTGGACGATTTAACAGGCAAGTAAATAACAGGAGGGTAGAGATGACTGATCCCGACACCATCATTCACCGCTTTCAGAAGCATCGTCGTGTGCGTCCGGCCGCGCCGGGCTATTATGAAAAAATCGGCATGGCCTGGGCGCCGACTTCGTGGGAGGCGTATGTTCAGCAAGTACGCCAGGCCGCGCGAGCCATGATGGCGCTGGGGCTGAAGCCGGGAGATGTCGTTTGCCTGCTGGGCTTTAACCGGCCGGAATGGGTTATCGGTCAGCTGGCAGCCATGATGGCTGGTGGTGTAGGCGCTGGCATTTATGCGACGAATAGCCCTCCAGAGGTTCAATATATTCTGAACCACTCCGAAGCGCCGTTGATAATCCTCGAAAGTGAAGATCAGTGGAACAAGATCCATGAGGTCCGCGATCAGTTGCCGCACCTCCGGCATGCCATATTGATGCGTGGCACTCGGATAGACGATCCACTAGCCCTCGACTGGGATAGTTTCTTAGCTCGGGGTGACGAAGTCGATGAGGCTGATCTTGATGCCCGGATCGATGCGATTCATATGGATCAACTCGCCAGCTTAATTTATACATCGGGCACAACCGGACCACCCAAGGCGGTCATGCTCTCGCACCAGAACCTGGCATCTACGGCGAGGACCGGCAGCGAATTATTCCAATTAACCACATCGGACGTTTTATTATCATATCTACCCCTTTCCCATATCGCCGAGCAGATGTTTACCATCCATACGGCCGCTACCATTGGTTATGCGGTCTACTTTGCCAAATCGATTGCCAAGCTCCCGGACAATTTGCGCGAAGTCCAACCGACGATCTTCTTTGGCGTGCCCGGTGTTTGGGAGCGATTCCGAAACCGGGTCGCTGAGCGTCTGAATGAATCCCACGGTGCTCGCAAGCGTATCGCTGATTGGGCTCAAGGGGTCGGACGGGAGGTTGCGAACCTAAAGAATCAGGGTCAGGATCCGGCAGGTAGGCTGGCTGTCCAATACAAGCTAGCCGAACGCCTCGTCTTTTCTAAAGTTAAGCCGTTGTTAGGTTTCAGCCGGACGCGGGTTGCCGTCTCCGGAGCGGCGCCCATTAATTCGGAAATCCTCGAATTTTTCAGCGGGCTGGATGTGACGATCTATGAGGTGTATGGGCAGTCAGAGGGCTGTGGTCCGACGACATTCAATCGCCCGGGAGCGACAAAATTGGGCACGACCGGGCAGGTGTGGCCGGGTAGCGAGGTTAAGCTGGATGTCGATGGAGAGGTTTTGCTTCGAGGACCTAACGTCTTTATGGGCTATTTCAAGGATTCGTCCGCAACGACTAACACGCTGCTCGACGGCTGGCTCCACTCCGGCGATCTTGGGCGGTTTGACGACGATGGGTTTTTGACGATCGTCGGCCGCAAAAAGGACATCATCATCACTTCAGGCGGTAAAAATATAGCCCCCAGGAATATCGAAGCGGCCCTAAAGATGCTTGACCTGGTAGGCGAGGCGTTGGTGATCGGTGAAGGGCGAAAGTACCTGACGGCCCTTGTGACCCTTGATCCGGAGGCAGCCGTTCATTTTGCCGAGGTGAATGAGCTTGAGGGCCAGGAACTCCATTCGCACCCGCAAGTTCTGGATGCCATACAGAAGGGAATTGACGAATCTGTCAATCCCCAGTTCGCTCGCGTTGAGCAAATTAAGAAGTTTACTGTCTTAGCCCAGCCTTTCAGCATCGAAAGTGGCGAACTAACGCCAACTCTCAAACTGAAGCGAAACATTATTTTTCAACAACATCTCGACGATATTGAGCGAATGTATGCGGAGGTATGAGTCTGGCGGGTCGTGATATGCTATTGAGCGTCACAGTTTGTGAGGTTCCGAGCCTTCAACTGTGACAGGCGTTGACATTAATCCGGCCGGACCTTAGCGAAGATATAGGTGTCGCGCAGCCCGCCGCTAATGTGGTCTCGGGCGTCATGCCGGAAGGTGGCCTCGAGCGGATAGCCTGCTCGACGGGCTACGGCCGCGCTTCGAATATTGCGTACGTCGCAACGAATTTCTACTCGCCGCGCGCCGAGCGTTTCGAACGCGAAGTCGGTTAATCCATTCACTGTCTCGGTAATATAACCTTGCCCGGCGCAGCTTGACCGCACCCAGTACCCAATCTCAAATCGGGGGACTTTCCAGTCGATCCGGTGCAAGCCGGTGCAGCCGACAATGGTGCCTGTGTTCCGCAGAAGGATGATCATCCACAAGTCTTCGCGGGCCAGGAACTTGAGTCGCCCCTCGCGAACGCGCACCTGGTACTGTTCCACAGTGGGAACATCAACCGCCCACGGCATCCAGGGTTTAAGAGCGGACTGCGATTCCAAAACCGCTTCGCGAAGAGGAACTGCATCTTCCGGGAGCGGCCCACGCACTGTAAGCCGTTCGGTGTCAAAACCATAGGGAAAATCGAAGAGGATAGGATTGTCCATATTTTTGTTGCGGATTCAGGGACTTGCCCCATCAACAAGAAAGATCGTTCGCGGCCGAAAGAATCAATCTATTTCCGGTACGGCAAAAGACGATCCGGCCGCCAGAGGTAAATATACCTTGTTGGGAAAATCAGGCACAGTTCGAAGATCCTTCTCAATCAAGATGACCGGCCGTCCCCCGATCGGATAGATCGCATTCGTTCCCTCGCCTCCGAATGGATTCCGATTAGTTGCCGGGGCGAGGGGGATTGAATAGCGTCCCTGTATGGCGGTGATGGATTGGGTGCTACCATCGGGTAAGAGCAACATCGCCTGGCCATCTGGACTGGTGGCTTCAATGACGGCTATCTCATGGCGGGCGCATAGAGTCCACATGCCGACAATCCGTTCCTTGGTTGCGGGCCGATAGAAGGCGATCCATTCTTGGGGCGGAGCGAGGAAGACACCACCGCTTGTATTTTGCATGGGGCAGACGCCCGGCTCGCCCGGACGCTTGCGCCAATAAGGTTCAACATCGGTCAGATGCCGAGTCAGGATTTCAAATGTCGCCAGGTTAGTGCGAGAAGAGGCAGGTTGTGGGTGCTGGGTGAAGCAGGCCGCATCCGGTGGATTTCGATAGAGTCCATTGGCATCACCGGCGCAGGGCTTGCCGTTATACAGCCCGTCGGCATCGCACAACTCTCCATTATGGGGTGGAAAATCGGTGCCTTGGGGCTGATTGCCGCAGCCGTCATAAAGCTGGAAATGAAAGATGGCCTCGGCACCGGCAAACAGAGCATAGAATGTCGTTTGAATTGTGTAATCAGCCTGTTCTGTCATCGTCGATCGCAGGGCGCTTTGGGGATCCCATACTGGACCGGGATAATCATTCCAGGCCGTCACGCCGGTCTCATTCAGCCAGATTGGCTTGTCAAGGCCGAACTCAGCCATAACGCCACGCGCGCGAAAAACATGATACCAGGATTTCCAGGCATGGAAGTAGCTGTGGGTAGCCAGAATATCGTGAAAGTAGCCGTTGGTTTTAGCCTGTGGATCCTGCTCGAATATCGCCAGCACATCACGGTAGTAATTTAGCTTCGCATAGTTATTGGCCAGGCCGGCAAAGATTATCCAGGCGTTCGGATCGGCTTGTTTAGCAGCCGCATAGCCTACTTTGAGGAGTCTCGCGTAATCCTCCCGGCTTGCGTCCCAAAAGATATCGAGGTCAGGTTCATTCCACATTTCCCAATGGGTAATACCCACGCCCGGCGGCCATCCTTGGATCTGGGCTATTGCGCCGCCCGGCCGGTAGCGGTTGACGGCCAGCCAGACAAAATGTCCCCATTTATTGTTGGGATTTATCGTCTTTCCCGGACCGGGCACGCTTGACCCGTCGGAGAATACCGACTCATATAATCCAACGGGTGTGGCGCGCTCCGCCGCGTCAAGGCTCAAACTGCCGGGACGAGGCCGGGGCACCATGCTCCTGCGCCCACTATCATTTGTCGTATAGAATCCGGGTGTTCCCAGTAGAATGGCGTTTAGCTTCAATCCGTGTCCGATATCGGCCACGACCGTCGCATCCTGGGTCGACCAGTTAAATGAGCCCGGATTTTGCTCGACGTTAAACCAGTAGATCGGCCAGCGATTCCAGGTTGCGCCGGTGCTCAGTCCGTGTTGATATTGTTGTTCCAGCGAAGCCGGCGTCCGGTTATTTCCCGGGGCTCGATCCTCGGCCGAACTGATAAAGTTGACTCCGAAGATCGGCAGCCTAGCAGTTATCGGGGAAGTTTCCGTTCGATTCTGGGCGAGGCTGGGAATGTTTGACAATACCAGAGTTGACCCTACAAGGGCGGTGGTGATCACAAACCAGCGCCATAGTGGGTTAAATTGAGTAAGGATACGGTTCATAGACTTTCATCACTCGCTCCGGACTTATTCCCAGTTTAGCACGAGCGAATAGAACGCACACCATCAGGGCCACGGGACGTAAAGTTTTCTTGCCCGGTTGACATCCTAGTCCTAGCCGGTTATTAGCCTGCCGGGTAAAAAGTCTACCCGGTTGAGATATCGGATGACGATGCCACTGTCATCCAGGTCGATACGACTGATGGAAGCATTACTGATACCAAACCCTATTCCAGTCTTACCCACCTTCTGCACCAACTCGCCTTCAGTAATAGCGATGGAAAGCAGTGATTGAAAGAATCCGCCGTGGGTGACGAGCGCGACTCGATCCTCATCATCGTGCCGCTCAACCAATCGCTCCCAAACCAGCCGAGCGCGGTCGAT
>JAWOHK010000245.1:0-7316 GCA_046485205.1 Chloroflexota bacterium
CTCCAATGGTGAATTTATGCCAGGAGTTAATGTATTGGTCAAAGGAACAGTTATTGGCACTTTATCAGATATCAATGGAAGGTATACTATCCCTTTTTCAAATCTTAATGATGCAATTCTTGTGTTTTCATTCATTGGTTATAAGACTCTTGAAGTCCCTTTAGCTAATAAAACCACATTGGATGTGACTCTAGAACCTGAAATTACGGGTCTTGAGGAAGTTGTCGTAGTAGGATATGGAACGCAGAAAAAGGAGACACTGACGGGCTCTGTTTCTAGCGTTTCCGGTGGTGAGATCAGTACACCTAACATGAATGTTACCAGTTCTTTGACAGGTAAAATGCCTGGTTTGATTGTGAGCCAGCGTACAGGAGAACCGGGTAGTGAGGATCTTTCAATTTTGATTCGCGGTAATTCTTCTTTTGCCTCTACCCCCACAGGTAGTGACGTGAACCCAAATGCACCTTTGATCATCATCGACGGTGTTGAACGCGATAATATGAGCCGCCTCAATCCTGATGACATTGAGAGTATCTCCGTTCTAAAAGACGCTACCGCTGCAATTTACGGAGCTCGTGCTGCCAATGGTGTCATTATCGTAACAACAAAAATAGGGTCTTTAGGAAAACCTGAATTCACTTTTACCTCCAATACATCTATTTCAAGCGTTACCCAAAGGCCGGAATTATTGGGTTCTCCTGAGTACGCGCGTGTACAGAACGAAGCGGTTTGGTATAGAGCCAACCGTCCGGATAACTGGACGACGCCAACCTTTTCCGACGACGCCATCAGACAATTTGAAGATGGCTCAAATCCTGATGTTTATCCTAATACTGATTGGTATAGTGAAATTAAAAACCCTTATGCGATTCAGAGCCGCGCCTCTTTGCAGGTAACAGGTGGTACAGAAGGCGTGAAGTATTTGCTTTCTCTTGGTTGGCAGGACCAGGGTTCAGAGTTTAAAAGCATGAATTTAAATTACAGTCAATATAACCTGCGTTCGAATATAAAAGTTGATTTGACCAAGAATATATCAGTAGGAGCCAATATCAGCGCTATCGTTTCTGAACGAAAAGGTCCATGGGAGAATACAGGTACAATTTTTACCAATACGTGGGCAGACCCTACACTGGTGGCACGCTTTACTACTGGAGAAAGAGGCCCCGGTAGATTCCAAGAAAGCCCACTTCTACTTCCTGATAGAGGTTGGTTAAAAATCTCAAATCTCCCTATTAACTCAACCTTTACAACAACAATTAAAATTCCTTGGGTAAAAGGATTGAAAATAGACGGTTCTTTCAATTATGACCTTCGTAATCAATTCCAAAAAAAATGGGTACAACCCTATTATTTTTACGAACGTAATTCTGTGACCGGCGAACTTGAACGTAAAAAGGCAACTGGAGGCGAGGGGAAAGGTGCTGTGGAAGAATTGAGGGACACATACAATAAGTGGACTACCATGATGTTCAATCTGCTTCTGTCATACAACACAACACTGAATGAGGTTCACAATATCAGCGCCATGGTCGGTACAGAAAAGCAGCAGAACAAAAGTAATATGGTTGAAGCTTACCGTATGAAATTTCTGTCCACACTTCTTCCCGAAATCAACGTGGGAAGCGATGACCCAGTCAATAGAGACAATGCAGGTTACTCGGCACACTCAGCACGCGACAATTATATGGGACGTTTTAACTATGATTACAATAGGAAGTATTTAGCAGAGTTCATATTCAGATATGACGGTTCAAGTAATTTTCCAAGAGGTAAACAATACGGATTTTTCCCAGCTGCATCCTTTGGCTGGCGTATATCAGAAGAACCCTTCTTTAGCAATGCATTACCGTTTGTAGAAAATTTGAAACTTAGATATTCTGTTGGACAAACAGGTAACGACCGAATAATCCCTTATCAATACCTGCAGTTGTATGATTACGCTGGCGGTTACGTATTTGGTTCATCCATAAATGACGGCATTAGAGCAAGCACAATGCCAAATCCGAATGTTACCTGGGAAAAAAGTTTAAAAAATGATATCGGATTTGAAGCATCGCTTTGGAACAGTTTATTGGGAATTGAAGTAACCCTGTTTAAAGAGCACAGAACAGATATTTTGACTACCCGCAGCGTCTCGATTCCCAACACGCTTGGATTTACCGCCTTACCGCCCGAAAATATTGGCGAGGCTGAAGTCAAGGGCTATGAAATAGTTTTAACCCACAAGAGAATGGTTAATAGTGACTTTAGTTACAGCCTTTCGGCAAATCTGTCATACAGCAATTCAGAAATTATTTTTATGGACGAAACACCTCAGTCAGTACCTTGGCGAGAGCAAACAGGCAGACCAATAGGTGCTCAATTGGTGTATAAAACAGATGGTACTCTGTATCAGCGCGACTCCGACGGGGGACCTAATGCTATTGATCCGGCTCAGGGAGCATCCCATAGATCCAACAGACCCGGGGACTTGAAAATCGTCAATTTAACCGCCGAGTGGGGCGATGCTACTGATAATACCATCAATACGGATGACCAGTATCGCTTTAATTATACTTCCACACCAAGATCAGTGTTTGGGATGAATGCAAACTTTGAATATAAGGGTTTTGATTTCTCCGTATTCTTTCAGGGTCAAACGGGAGCATATAATTACGACGGGAGTTTCGTTACTTTAGGTGCTTCTAACAGGCAGAATTCCTACGTGGCGCGTGCAGAAGACCGGTGGACGGTGGATAATATTACCGGCAAAATGCCAAGAGCGGACGCTTATCAACCAGGTAATACAGATTTCTATATGATGGATGCTACCTTTATCAGATTGAAAACAGCTGAATTAGGATATTCTATTCCCCAAGATATCATATCAAGGATTGGAATTAGCGGCGCCAGATTTTATTTTAGCGGCTACAACTTGTTGACGTGGGCAAAAGCAGCGGCGGCGCCGCGCCGGCCAGGCCGCCGATAACGATATTCTGCGGGGTGGCACGCTTGAGAAAAGAGGTATAGACCACCGCGTAGCCGAGCAACGAAGCCAGTGTCAGCCAGGCGGTCAAGGCGTTGATCCAGTGCAGCAAAATGCCCATGCCGGCGGCGCCCAGCACCAGTGCGAACATAAGCGCCTGCAGCGGATTGACCCGGCCCTGGGCCAAAGGTCGACGCTGGGTACGCGCCATATGGATATCGATTTTGCGGTCGACGACATGATTGACTGCTGCGGCTGACCCGGCGCACAGGGCAATACCCAGATTGCCCAGCAGCAATACATGCCAGGGCACCATGCCTTCAGTCGCCAGCAACATGCCGATGGCGGAGGTGATGATCATCAGCGCGACAACCTTGGGCTTGGTCAGCTCCAGGTAATCGCGCCAGCCGGCGCTGGCCTGCGCAGTGTTGCTCATAACGGTCATCAGTGCTTCCCCCGACGCCTTGGGCGCCTGTCATTGTTGTACTTTACTGCGCTTTTCGGTGAAATCTGCTGAGTCAGTATGCGCCAGCCATCAGCGGCTGGCCAGCCTTGAGCCAGACCTCTCGCTACTGAAAATCGCATCTGCAGCGGGCGCGCGCAAGCGGTAATTGATCGCGACCACCACCAGCAGCAAGGTGGCCCCAACGGCGTTGTGCGCCACCGCCACGGCCAGCGGCAAATGCGCCACCACATTGGTGATGCCCAGGCCTACCTGGACGATCAGCACCAGGGTGAGCAAACCGGCCAGCTTCGGCATGCGCCGGTCCAGCAGTTTCCAGGCCAACATCAGGACCACCAGGCTGGTGACTATGGCACCGAGCCGGTGGGTGAAATGGATTGCTGTTCTGCCTTCGCCGAGCAGCATGCCACCCAGATAGTTAGGGCCGATTTCGTGGAACAGATGAAAGCCGGCAGCAAAGTCCATGTCGGGCCACCACTGCCCGTGGCACGTCGGGAAGTCCACACAGGCAACGGCCGCGTAGTTGGTGCTGGTCCAGCCGCCGAGGGTGATCTGGGCAATCACCACGGCCAGCGTCAGGCGGGCAAAAAACCGCAGTTTGGCCACGTTGGGGGTGGGCGCCAGGGCCGGGAAGCGACCAGACAGACGCAGGCACAGCAGCAATAACAGACTGAGGGTCGCGAAACCGCCGAGCAGATGCCCGGTGACGACTTGCGGCCAGAGCTTCAGCGTGACCGTCCACATGCCGAACAGGGCCTGACAGATCACCAGCAGCAACAGGCCGAAGCTCAGACCCACCGGGTAGCCCGGGATGCGCCTGTGCCGCAGGCTGGTCAGGGCCAGGCCGAGAATAACCAGCCCCAACAGGCCGGCGGCATAACGGTGGACCATCTCGGCCCAGGCCTTGAAGACCTCTACCGGCTCGTTCGGGAAGCGCATCTCGGCGATCTGGATCGCGCTGTCGCTGCGCGGCACGCCAAGGAAGCCGTAGCAGCCAGGCCAGTCCGGACAGCCCAGGCCGGCATGCACCAGGCGGGTGTAGGCGCCCAGGATGACTACGACAAAACCCAGCGCCAGAGCGCCTAGAGCAAACAGGTAAGCGGGTTTACGCATGATCTTTATCCTACCTTGGATACTTTCAAAAGATGCTTCAGATCGTCGAGCAATTGCTTGCCGGGTTCGTCCGCGTCCTGATGCAACACCACCCGACCCAGCGGGTCGACTACCCATAATTGCGGACCCTGCTGCCATTCCTGAGGACGGTTGCTCAGACTCGTCTGGTAGGCGTCGGCATCCAGCATGCTGCGGCCCAGCCGCGGATACTCGGACTCAAGCTGTTCCTGTAGTTGCGCAGAGGGCGGCGTAGCCAGGGCCAGCAGGACGCCCTCGAATTCGCAGTCCTGTCCAGCGAACCCGAGCCCCCGTGGAAGGGATCGTACAAACTGAAACCCGGCGATCCGCTGACCGCCGCCGACGTGCTCGGTCCCGACGGGATCGTCTATCCAAACTGGACCCGAGTGGGCGTGGACGGCGGCATCCCCGACACGCCGGTCGCCGCTAGGATCGATGAATTTGGCGGTCAGGCCGACGACGGGCAGGACGATTCCGCCGCTCTGGCCGCCGCCTGCGCGCAGGTCGGCGCGGCCGGCGGCGGCGCGGTTCTGCTCGGTCCCGGCACGTACCATCTGGACCATCCCGTGACCGTCCGCCACAACCGTGTGGTGATCCGAGGGGCGGGGAGGGATCGGACAAAGATCGTGTTCCGGTACGGACTGCCCAAGTCCGGGATCCGTTTCTACGGTCTGGCCCAGGACCGAACGGTCGCCCCTGGCGACCTGATCGAAGTACACGCCTTGCCGCGTGGGCTGGAAACGGTGCGCATCTACGCGGACGACGCGCTGCTGCACCAATGGCAGCGCGGCCAGCATTCGGGCAACAGCTTCCGCGTCGGCGTGCCCTTGCACACGCTATTCCAGCGGGTGGCCGGGAACCAGGCCGAGCTGCGCGCCGTGGCCGAGTACAACGATGGCTCCCCCGCCCGCACCCTGGCCGTACCCGTGCATCTGAAACGCGAACTGCGGCGGGATCCCGCGCCCTCGCCCGAAGCCGCGATCCTCTTCGCCGGTGGCTCCCACGGACCGCAGATCAAGCTGGCCAAGGATGGCGGACGCGGCGATCTGTGGCTCGAAGTCGAGTCCGCCAAAGACTTGGCCCCTGGCGACAAGCTGTTCGTGGACGGGCCGGCCACCGAACGCTGGAAGAGCCTGACCCAGAATGTCTGCCGCTGGGGCAATTACCGTTGTTACGCCGTGCGCGTGGTCCAGGTCCAAGGCAACCGCGTGCGGCTCGAACAGCCGCTTCGCATCGAATTCCCGGTGATCGACGGCAGCTACGTGCGGAAGATGAATCCGATCGAGTGGTGCGGGGTCGAGGAAGTTGAAATCGAGCAGACCGAGAACCTCTGGATCAACACCGTCCAGTTCAACAACGCCTGGAATTGCTGGGCGCGCGGTGTGAAGGTCCGCATGACCGGGCGTTTTCCCATTTACACCGTCACCGGCAAATGGTGCGAAATCCGCGACTGCGTATTCGACGACGCCTTGTTCAAGGGTGGCGGCGGCACGGCCTACGTGGGCTGGCAGCACTCGTGGGATTGCCTGATGGACAATGTCGAGTCCTTCAACTACCGGCACGCGCCGTTGGTCCAGTGGTCGGCCAGCGGCAATGTGATCCGCAACGGCGTGTTCCACAACAGCGACGCCCAGTGGCACGCGGGCTGGACCAACGAGAATCTGTTCGAGAACTGCGTGGTCGTGTCCCGGCGCGGCAACGGCGGGTACGGCTACGGTATGTGGGCCTCGCCGCCCGAAGACGCAGCGCACGGTCCGAACGGCCCGCGCAATGTGGTCTACCACTGCGACCTCCTCTCCGAGCGGGACGGCCTGTGGATGGGAGGCATGAACGAGAACTGGCTGATTCTGCACAACCGCTTCGTGGTCGAACGCGGCCGGGGCATTTTCGCCAAGACTGCAAGTTTCGACCACGTGGTCCGCGGCAACGTCTTCGTGATCCAGGACCGACGCTCGCACGGCATCCACCTTGCAACGCCCGACTGTATCGGTGTGGAACTGATCGACAACACCATCTACGGAGCGGCCGACATCTACGCGGGTGTTGCCGAACTGGCAGTGAACCGAGGCAACCGTCTGCTACCCCCGCAGGACGCAATCCCGCCGCGCCCCGCGCCGGATGTGCCGTCGATCTACGACTGTCAGAAGGCCAACGTGCCCGTGGTCCGCGAACTGCCGATCCGCTGATACGGTTACCCTTCGGAATGGAAGTGGAGAGAAAATGAAGATTGACAAGACGATCTGGGCAATTCTTGAACGCGCCCTCGAAGGCACTGCTCCTTCGAAGACGGACTGCCGGACGATGCTCGACTGCGCGCCGACATCCGGGGAAGCGGGCATGATCCGCGGCGTGGCCGACGGCATCGGCCGGCACCGGTTCGGCAACGAGGCCATCATCCTTGCGCAAATCGGGATTGAAATCAACGTGTGTCCGGGGCAGTGCAAATTCTGCAGCTTCGGTGAAGGGCATACGGACTTCGAGCCGAGCACGATGACCACCGAAGAGATCATGGCCGCTGCGGATCGGTTCACCATGTCGGGCGATCTCTATGCGCTCTTCCTGATGACGATGCACACGTTCAAGTTCGACCGTCTGCTCGATGTGGTGCGCAGCATTCGCGACATCATGCCGGAGCAGCCGCAGATCGTGGTCAATATCGGCGATTTCGACCGTCGCCAAGCGGATGAATTGCGAGACGCCGGGGTCAATGGAGCGTATCATGTCTGCCGTTTGCGCGAGGGCGAAGATACCGTTCTG
>JAWOHK010000252.1:0-3154 GCA_046485205.1 Chloroflexota bacterium
CTTGAGTTTCCACTGTCGTTAATATATATGTTCTCGTCCAAATCAACGGAGACATCGATAGGCCTTTTCAGTTTAGTGCCAGCCAGTTTTGGCCCCAGTTCTCCCAACTCTGTCCCGATAGTTTTGTCGATCACAAGAATCCTGTTTTCGGTAGGTCGAACCACGTATAAACGGCCTGAGGAATCATTGCAAAGGCCTCTGGTTATAAGCTTCCAGTCATTTCTCGCTTTTGTTGAGGTTACAATGTCTTTTCTGAATATCTTCCTGCCCTCACCGTTAAGAGTCAGCAACACATCAATGTTATAAAGATGCAGGAATCCTTCTTCATCGTAGATTATGGAAAATGGATTTGTATCCGTATTGTAATTCATAGCCTCATCGAGATAAATTTCCCGCTGAAGTTTTCCGTCCGGTTCATAAATGGATAGGCGCATTGCGTTGTTTTCGGTAACGAAAATGCATCCAAAATAGTCTTGAGTGAATGAGTGAACCCTGAAAAATCTTTGTCCAAGCGGTGCCATACTCTTAAAAGTACCGTTACGTTCCATCTGTATCATGTCACCAGTGGCATTATCGATGATAGTAACTCCCTCGCCATAACCGGAACTCATGAGAATGTTCTCATCCAGATAATGTCTGTTCTGACCTTTTTTGGCCAGATTCAGGCTCTTTCCCCAAAGGAAATTTCCCAAAAGATCCAGCGCAATTATTTTGCGTCCATACGCTTCGGACACAAACAGAATGCCTTCACTACTTACTGTGATTTCCTGTAAGCAAGCGTTTCTGAACTTTCGTTTGACGATAAAATTATAATTGTCCTGAAGAAGCTGGTAATTCCGTTATTTTGTTCTCTATTGGATTCCTCGTCCGGCATCAACGCTCTGGGCCAGACCCGCTTCATGTCTGGGATGACCCTTATCACTGGGACGAGGATGATACCGGTTTTGGCGTTGCCGATTTGGCCGCCGTTAGTGCGACCTTTGATATCGGCGGCTATGCCTCAAAAGTATCAGTCGTACCAGGTGAGACGATTGACTTCCATATGTCCGGCGGAGGCTCAAATCGCGTCGATTTGAGTATCTATCGCGAAGGACCCACGCGGCAGCTGATGACTACTCTGAGCAATATCGCCGTGAGCTCAAGTGATTGTACCGGAAAATATGCCACCGGTTGCAATTGGCCTGTCTCAGCTACCTTTACCGTGCCGTCGAACTGGCCATCGGGCGCCTACATCGGCGTGATGAAACTAGCCGGCACCACCAGCACACGCAACATTATCTTCTGGGTGAGGCCGGCTAATCCGGGAGCCAATGCTGACATTTTGTTTCTTTCCTCCGTCAATACCCACCAGGCTTACAATGGTTTCGGAGGTGGGTCTCATTATCAAGCCAGTGGGATGCGATCGGATCTAGTCAGTTTCAATCGACCCTATGATGCTTCCGATGGGCTGGGCAAGTACTCCCGCTGGGAAGCTGTATTTATCTCTTGGTTAGAGAGCAACGGATACAAAGCTGACTATGCGACGACCTATGACCTGTACTATTACCCCAACCTCTTGAACAATTACAAGCTTGTAATATTAACTGGCCATAGCGAATACTGGACCTGGGAAGCACGCCAACAGCTGAAGAATTTCGTCGATAATGGCGGCCGAGTGATGATGCTTAGCGGCAACAACATGTGGTGGCAGATTCGCTATGAAAACAATGGTCGCACGATGGCCACTTACAAGAAAGGTGGCGACCCGATCAAAACCCAAACCGGGGGAACGACCAACCCCGATAGACCGCCGATTTTCGACAACCCGATGACCATAAGCGGTCTCTTTTGGCCTTCCGGCGGATACCCGCCGTCCACTGGCAACGGGACCTATGTCGTCAATTCAAATCACTGGATCTATAACGGCACCAATGTCTCTGAGAACCAGTTTTTCGGCAAAGGGTCGACCAAAAATAACTCGCTTCACGACCACGAGACGGACGGCATGTCCTTCAATTGTGACGTGGATGGCCGAACATTAATCGGCCCTCTCGCCAACATGGGGACGCCCTCGAACTTTACCATCGTGGGTATCACCAATGTGAAGACAGGCCAGGGGCGATACAATTTTGGCCTCATGGGCTTGTACACAACACCCAAGGGCGGTGCTTTCTTCAACGGTGCTACGACCGGTTGGGCGAAGGGGCTAAAGGACCCAGTCGTTGCCCGGATCACGCGCAATGTCATCGACCGATTTTTGGCCGGCAACTTTCCGGCCGAACCCGCCAATGCGGACGCAGCTTACTACTTCTATGACCGCTTCAACTGCTATGACATCGGCAAAAATCGTTTCGGCGGCACTGATTGGAAACCGGATGTTGGCTACAATAACTTCCTCAAACCGGAACGAGCTGGCATCATCGCTCTGACAACAGATTGCGGCGTTCAGGGGTCAGGTCTCTCACTCAAGCCACCCAGCAGTACGGCCATTGTGCGCATCCCGGTCAACATCCTGCCCAACTGGAAGGCCACCGACTTACTTTACTCCCGCTTCTACCTGAGCCTGGCCAACACGGGGCTAACAGAGGGGGCCCAGTTTACTCTTTGGCAGCAATCCTATCATAACCGGGTGAACCCGGTTGTGCCGGTAGCACAGTTCCAAGTCCGTCGCCAAAACGGCACAACGCAGGTGCGATACCAGCCGGCTGGAGCTAACTACAGCTGGCTTAACGTACCCGCCAATCGCTTCTTCCTGGTAGAGACAGGATGGGACAAGAACGGGGGTAAGGTGTCGTTATTCGTCGATGGCAGCGGTTATATCCAGTCGGCCAATCTCTCCGGAATGCAAGCGATCAACCGCTTCGACCTGGGTAGCATGAGTATTACCAACGGATTCAGCGGTAACTATTGTCTGGATGAATTGATTATGGACGGACGACCGATTGGTTCCGGTTCAAATTCGACACCGGTTCCTTCACCCACGAGCGGCCCGACCAATACGCCCCTGCCAACGTCAACGTCCGGCCCATCGGCCACTCCCGAACCTTCAGCCACGGCCGGACCTTCTGCCACGCCTGCACCCTGCGCCACGCCCGGACCTTCCGCGACGCCTGTATCGGCCGGATCCTGCCCTCCGAGCTGCCCGGGCTCGACCCGCGGCGGCGGGCGCTGCACC
>JAWOHK010000296.1:0-10535 GCA_046485205.1 Chloroflexota bacterium
ATTCGCAGGGCGTCAATATCGAGGCCGGAATCAGTCTCATCCATAATGGCGATCTTGGGTTCCAGCATCGCCATTTGTAATATCTCGGCTCGTTTCTTTTCCCCGCCGGAAAAACCTTCATTCAGATAGCGTCCAGCGAACTTTTGATCGATTCCCAGGAAATCCATTTTCTCACGCAGAAGCCGGCGAAATTCAGGAATGGGCATGCCTTTGTCTTCTGGATTTTCAGCCTTGCGGCGAGAGTTCATGGCCTGCCTGAGAAACTTAGCGACGGTTACGCCCGGTACAGCAACCGGGTACTGGAATGCGAGAAACAAACCCGCTCTTGAGCGTTCGTCCGCTTCCATTTCCATCAAGTCCTGGCCGTCAAAGATGACTTGCCCGGCGCTAGATTCATACGATGGATGACCTGCCAGGGTATAAGCCAAAGTACTTTTACCCGAGCCGTTGGGTCCCATCAGGGCATGTACCTCTCCCTGTTTAATCAACAGGTCAATACCCTTCAAAATTCGATTCTCTCCAATGCTTACGTGGAGGTTTTTAATTTCCAGTGCAACACTCATTACTTGACACTCCAAATCAGCAGTATTAACTGCCGTTGTTATTGACAATAGTTCGACACGTGTAAAGTATAACATGACCCTTGCAGGCCGTCAATAATTATGATAAAAATAATAAAAATAGATGAAATTGACACTAATTACCTCCAAGAGTATAATTCGTTGTCAGTAGAGTCTGTAAAGAGGTGGAAAATATGATAGATAAACTCTTAATACTATCGCCTGCGTACTGAGTGCGCCCATTTCTTGTACAGGTTCTGTACAGGCCACTAACTAATTTGTTGTGGCCAATCGAGATGCTTTGTGGATAAAGAACTTACCAAGAAAAAACAATCGACACGTGAGATCGTACTTCACGGAATCAAATCATCCCCGCAATCAACGGTTGAAGAATTGGCTGTCGTTGCCAACGTGTCACCTGTAACGGTTCGGCACCACCTGAACGCATTGCAAGCTGAAGGGGTGATCGAAACCTCCAGTATCCGGCGCAAGGTCGGACGGCCGTATTATGTGTACTCACTTAGCGAGAAGGGGCAGGAATTATTCCCCAAACGATATGTTCGTCTGACGAATCGATTGCTCGATGAGATGAAAGATCGCCTTCCGGATCACCTAATCGATGATATATTTGGCGGTGTGGTAAACAGTGTTCTTGAAGAACATCGCGGAGAATTTGAAGGCTTACCCCTCGACGAGCGACTGGACTATCTGGTTGCAATCCTAAACGAGGAGGGTTTCCTCTCGTCCTGGGAAAAAACCGGGGAAGGTACTTATCAACTAGTAGAATATAGTTGTCCCTATCTTTCTATTGGCTCAACCCATATTGAAGTGTGTAATTTTGACACGAAACTGATGCACGGCATTTTGGAACTTCCCATCCAGCAGAATAGTTGCATGCTGGCCGGCGCAGATTGTTGTCGATTTACATTTCAGGAGTCACCAGTTACGGTAAACATCGCTACCCCTGCGTTCCCTGAATCAAATATCTTATTACTGGAGAGAATAAAGTGATAGCTAGCAAAGAAGATGAATTAATTGAGGCTCTTCGTTCTGTAATCGACCCGGAAATTGGTTTAAATATCGTCGAGTTAGGCCTCATTCGCAATATTGAACTGGATGAGCAATCCGATAACGGTAAAGTCACTATGATTCTGACGACGCCCTTTTGTCCGTATGGGCCGCAATTAATCGAACAAGTGCGCCTCGTAGGCCACCAGGTTGTGGATGGCGGTGTCGAAGTGGAGATCGGTACCGAGCTGTGGGATCCGTCAATGATGGAGGAAGGGGCCGGTGGCGATTGGGGACTGTTTTAGCGAGCCGCAGCGGGGACCATTCGGGCTTTTGTTGCCGCTATCAAATCAGTTGTTCTGACTTTGATTTGAAGACCTCTTTTCCCCGCGCTGACACATATCTCAGGCAAGCTTCGCGCCGATTCATCTATCAAAACCTGAAATCCCTTGTTTACCAAGGCCAGGGCTGAGATTCCACCAACCTGAAGTCCGGTAATGGATTCTGCTTCCCAATGAGTGGCCATCTTTAGTTTTTTTACCCCAACGGTCGAAGCAAGGGTTTTTAAATCAAGCTGCCTGTCAGCCGGAATCATGACCAACATGGGTTTTTTTCCGGCTTCCGGAGGTAGTAAAACTAACGTCTTGAACACTTCCCCAGATCTTAATTTTAAAACCTCCGCAATCTCAACGGCATCGCGAAGTTCGTCCGGATATGTCAGAATCGTGTACGCGATTTTCTGCCCTTTGAGGACGCGCATTGCCAGAGTTTTTTCCATAGTACGAAGTTAATTTGATAAGTGGCCCAAGGTGCGCATTACCTCCGAAATCTGTGTGTCGTCATGCATCACCATTGTTCCGGCCAACCAACGACCATCCACTCCCAAGAAAACATATCGATTACCCGCGTGTCGTCCTTCAATTGGAATAAGTACTTGGTTGATTTGATCCATGCGCACCGGCGAGTTAAAGCGTATGGGCTGGGGATAAAATGCCTCGATCACGGTGGCTGATTCATTGTATGCCTGCAATGTTTCCTCTGATAGGCCCAACGGAACCAGGGAAGAGTTGGAGAAATCTGAAAAGGATGAATTTAATGCTTCGGAAAGTTCGGAAAAACCCGGATCTCCGGGCCGATATTCATAACTTTGGCCTGCGCGGCGTACCAAAATCCGCGCAGGTTCAAATTCCGGCTGAAATGGTAGAAACCAGCCCCAATTCCCGGTATTCAATGCTCCTACACCCCAAACTATCAACAAAAATATGCCTATTAACATGAGGAAAGGGGTCAAAATTGATTGGCGTTCCGGCATAACTTTAAAATCCTCTAACGGTATCGATTAAGCTCTATGGTCAGCATTCTATCACACCTTCCAACTCATTGTATGGATTTATTGAGTTCTGATGTTTTTCCGATTTCATCTCCATAATATAATGGCTATAATGAAATTGGTAATTCGCGATCATGAAAACAACACAACTCGTACTTGGTGATAAAGCGTTTGATGAACTCAGCGGTCAGTGGGACGAACTAGCTCGCCGCGGAATGACCGATACGCCATTCCAGTTATTGGCCTATCAACGATCTTGGTGGAAAAACCTCCAGCCTGAAGACGCCACCTTGTTGACAGGGGCGGTTAGAGATACGGACGGAACCCTTCAGGCGATCGGATGCTTTTATCAACTTGAAGGCACTTTATATTTTAACGGGTGTGTTGAAGAAACCGATTACCTTGATGTGATCTGTCCGGCCGAACATGCATCTTCCTCTTGGCATGAACTGATGGATTGTCTTGAGGCATTTGATTCTCCACCTTGGCATTCGCTCGAATTATGTAACATCCCCGAATCCTCTCAAACCCGCAACATCTTATCCAATCTCGCCCAGACGAAAGGCTACCGCTATGAAGAAGAAGTCATCGAGGTTTGCCCAACTATAAGCTTGCCAGCAACCTTTGATACCTACCTGGAAAGTCTGGACAGCAAGCAAAGGCGTGAAATAAGCCGAAAAATGAGGCGGGCAGAGGGGGCGGAGATGCGAACGGTGATCATCGGACCGGAAGACGACTTGGCGGAAGCGGTCGATCTGTTCCTTGATCTACTGCAATTAAGCACTTTTGAAAAACGAGATTGGCTTCACGACGGACGTCGAGCTGTTTTCCACGAAGTAGCCCAAGCGGCCCAGCAAGCTGGCTTATTACAGCTAATGTTTGTTGAACATGAAGGGCGTAAGGCGGCGGGTCTATTCAATTTTGATTATAAAGACCGCATATGGGTTTATAATTCAGGATTGGACCCGGCCTTATTTGCACCGCTCAGCCCGGGCGTTGTACTAACTGCGGCCGCGATTGAACATGCCATCAACCTTGGGCGTTCCGAGTTTGATTTTATGAGAGGTAGTGAAGATTATAAATACCGTTTTGGGGCGAAAGATACCCACATTTACCGCATTCACATCGATCGATCGGCCAGTTGATTAAGGCGTTATCATGGATTTTGAACCAACTTACCTTGAATATGTGCCACCGGCTCAGACTCAACTGATGACGCCATATGAGGGGCTGCGAGTAGCGATGCTAAGCGTCCATACCTGCCCGTTGGCCATGCTGGGTGGCAAAAAAACCGGTGGCATGAATGTATATGTGCGAGATCTAAGTCGAGAATTGGGTCGTCTGGGGTTGAAGGTAGACGTATTTACCCGCTCCCAAGATGATTGCGTCCCTATGGTGAATCATGACCTTCATCATGGCGCGCGCGTTATTCACATCCCTGCCGGCCCTCAGTCCCCTATTCCGGTTGCTGAAGTCGGTGATTACCTCGATGACTTCGTCACCGGCGTCGCTGAATTTGCGGCGAAAGAACAACTTTCGTATGACCTCCTGCACAGCCACTACTGGTTATCCGGATTAGTTGCCGAAAAACTTCGCTCCCTGTGGGGCCCGTTACCCATCATTCACATGTTCCATACTCTCGGTCACATGAAAAACCGGGTCGCGACAAATAGCAGCGAAATGGCGCCCCCTGAACGTCTGCAGGGTGAAGCCCGTGTCATTGAAATTGCTGATTGCATCGTAGCAGCCACACCAGCCGAGAAAGCACAATTAAATTGGCTTTATCAAGCCGATATGAGCAAGGTAGTTGTCATTCCACCGGGAGTTGATCTGACTAGATTTACCCCTATTCCAGCCGACGAAGCAAAAGAACAAGTCGGCATTCCTTGTGGAGACAAAAACATCATGTTCGCCGGGCGTATCGAACCACTGAAAGGGATTGATACACTTATTCAAGCCATGGCCCTGATCAAAAATCGGCGCCCGGAAGTGATTGAAAACACTTGCGTGGCCATTATCGGCGGTGATCCCTGGACCGACAGCCCTGATGATGAAATGTCTCGTTTACAAGACCTGTTGCAGCAGCTCGATATTCATGACATAGTCGTGTTTTTGGGCGCCAAGAATCAGGAAGTTTTGCCCAATTACTACGCAGCGGCCGAGATGGTCATCATGCCGTCGCATTACGAGAGTTTCGGCATGGTCGCTTTAGAAGCGATGGCTATGGGTCGCCCAGTAATTGCCTCTGAGGTAGGCGGCCTGGCCTATCTGGTGCAAGACGGATTCAATGGCTACCACGTTCCATCCCGTAATCCCGAAGCCCTGGCCGAGAGAATCTATGAGCTTCTCAGCAGTGATGAATGTCGCAATGCGCTTGGCTCTAATGCCCGAAAATACGCCGAAAGGTTTGACTGGTCCATAATCGCTGTGCGGCTGATTGAGGTCTATCACCAGTTACGCGATCAGATTAACGCTTATCCCCTTCCCTCGTTGTAGATTCATCGTCTTACCCATATCACAATTCCTCCTTATAGTTTCCTCATCTCCGTGATTTCGAAGCGGAATAGTACACTGGACGAGTGAGATTCTAACATTGTGAACATTTTCACAATACAGGAGTAATGTCATGTCGATCATGTGACATGTTTCACTAGCCTTGGCCGGCAGTCCGATTTATCGTGTAAAAAGGAGGTTAGGATCATGGCGATGTACATTGTATTGATTTTGGGAGCTTGTGTATGTGCAATATTCGCCGTTCGGTCAAAACCGCTTCATGCTGCACTGTGGCTAGCCGGTTTGAGCGCGATTATAGCTGTTCTATTCTACGTTCTCGGTGCCTGGGAGATCGCTGTTATAGAACTAAGTGTCGGGGCCGGCCTCATCACCGTCCTACTCACGTTTGCCATTAGCATGGCCGAGGATGAAACATTCACCGCAACGCTCATACCACGGCCGCTCGCCTGGTTCCTAGTGATTTTATCTTGTGGCCTGCTAGCCTATCTCATCCTGCCTGATATTTCACTTTCTGCTTCGCCTACAGTATCCGACCCCTCCTTTGCTATCCAGGTTTGGGAAAACCGAGTCTTTGATTTGTTTGTCCAACTAATTGTGGTTTTAGCCGGCGTTATGGGCGTCCTCAGTTTGTTAGGCGAAAGCCGGCAGACTGGTGGTGTTCCGGAACAATCAGAATCACAGGGAATTCAATGAGTCTATTTCAAGTTCTATTTGCCGGGGTGGTCCTTGTTCTTGGGATTGGGTTATACGGCTTGTTGGCCAGCCGGCATCTAATCAAAATAATCATTGCTTTGCAAATATTGGTAAAAGCGGCCTTGCTAGCCATCATTGCCGCCGGCATTGCTACCGGTCAAGTTAATCTCGCCCAATCGATCGCCTTGACGATCATTATCGTGGACACCATCGCGGTCGTCTTGGCACTGGCGCTGGTAGTTCAGATCAAGCGCTATACTGGAAATCTCGATGCGGCTGAATTAGCGGAACTGCGCCATTAAAGGTGAAGATATAGTGGGTTTCAATTATTGAATGCCTTCCGCAAGCATTCAGCGATAGATCAATTCGGATAACGACATGGCCTTGAATGACATTGCCCCGTTACTCATTTACCTCGCTGTTGGACTGCCATGGGTTGGCGCTTTTCTCGTCTGGATAATCGGTGACAATCGGCCCCGCTGGCAACACATCACGGCCATTACCCTAAGTCTCACGGCCGCCGGTGCAGCATTATTGCTTTTATCTCAAACCCTTTGGTATTCAACAACTGAAGTCGTGGTCCGCCTTCCGTTTGGTCCATTCTTCGGCGATATGACTCTGGTAGCGGATGGACTGAGTGTATTCCTGACTGTCATCGCCACCACCATCGGAAGTCTGGCTGTCATTTTTTCCGCCGGATATATGGCCGGTAGCCCACAGCTAGGTCGTTATTATGCTCTGGTCCTGTTATTCATCGGCTCCATGTGCGGGTTGGTGCTCAGCGGGAATCTACTATTCCTGTTTCTTTTTTGGGAAGCTACCGCATTTTGTTCATATGCCCTGATTTCATTCCACAATGACGACCCGAAGGCTGTTTCCGCCGGCATAAAAGCTTTGATTGTCACCCAACTTGGTGGCGTTGGCCTATTGCTCGGCGTTCTGATGGTCATCGGCTATATACCGGATTTACAAGTTAGCACTCTCCTGGCCCAAGCGAGTGCAATCCCGGCCGGTATTTTGGCCATCACAGCTTTTGGGTTTCTGTTCGCTGCTACTGCTAAATCCGCTCAGGTACCTTTGCATATATGGCTACCGGATGCAATGGAAGCACCCACGCCTGTTAGCGCGCTTATCCATGCGGCGACCATGGTCAATGCGGGCGTTTACTTGTTGGCCCGCTTCTATCCTGCATTCATGAATGTTCCTCTCTGGGCCGAGACTGTCGTCACGCTCGGTTTGGTTTCAGCTGCGCTGGCTGCGCTTATGGCAGTATTTAGCAACGATCTCAAACGCATTCTCGCCTATTCGACGGTGAGTCAGCTGGGATACATGGTTGTCGGCGTCGGCATTGGAGCTATTTATCAGAGTCAGTTTTACTTAATGAGCCACGCGATTTTCAAAGCACTCCTGTTTCTGTGTGCCGGAGCAATCATCCATGAAATTGGTACACGGGATATTCGGGAAATGGGAGGTCTATGGAAAAGGCTTCCTCAGGTGGCTATTCCATTTGTGATCGGCGCCGCGGCGCTGACCGGATTGCCCTTCTTCAATGGCTTTTGGAGCAAGGAACTATTGATCGAAGCCTCCCTCGCATACAACTCGCTGATCTTTGGAACTCTAGTTGTGGTAGCCGGTATTACTGGCTTTTATACCTTTCGAATGTGTTGGATGGTTTTTTGGGCCAAACCGGCCCCTGTGCAACCACCTGCGAGAGCGCGTGTGGGTTATCCGATGATGTTGCCTTTGATTGTTTTGGCTATTGGAACCTCTACATCCTGGTTATTCGCCCGGCAGCTTGCAGCCTGGTTTTCGGAGACAATGCCATTCCACACAGCCTTCCTTCTTCAAGGCCACGGTATCGATCATTTGCTTGAATTAAGTTCATTACTTAGTCTGACAACCGGCATAACGCTCATTGCTACAGTAACTGGCATTCTTTTATCAATTTGGTTTATACGAAAAGATCCGTCCCGGACAGGGTCAGGCGCTGTGGCGTCGTTTATCATGCGATTGGAAAATATTTTCAACACCACGGCAGATGGTATGGTCACTGTCACCCAAAGTACCGCCGCGCTTCTCCAAAAGACTCAAACCGGACAACTAAACTGGAATATTGTCGCAATTGTGATGGCTTTGATCTCATTATTAGCCATCTTGATAGGAATCAGGTAAATCAACATGGGTCTACCACCATTTGTATGGCTCATTCTTTGGCTCATCCTCTCCGCGCCGTTTGTTTATATCATCGGTCGGATCGACATCTTAACGAGGACGAGGCGAAATCTTGCCTATTGGCTGAGCCTCCTCTGCATCGCCGTCGGTTGGGGAGCATTCGGTCGGATATTAATCGATTTTTATGGGTTTGGAGGACTTGAGAGCAGAACATCGCCGGAGATGATTTCCCAAGCCACCTGGCGTCTCGGCCTTGTAACCATGCGTTTTGACGGGCTCAGTCTTCTGCTGACCGCATTAGTTTTGACGCTGACCACAACTATCCTGCTTTTCTCAAAATCCTACATCGGTCGCAGCGATGGAGCAGAAAAGCATTATGCCCTCCTGCTGTTGTTGTGCGGCGCGATCGTTGGCTTGGGAAGTGCCGGCGATCTCTTCAACCTGTGGGTGTGGTTCGAGGCTATGGCTATTGCCTCCCTACCCTTGATCGTCTTTTACCGGCATGAACGAACATCACTCGAGGCCGGTGTGAAATACCTTATCCAGAGTTCGACCGGCTCGGTCTTTATATTATTAGGCATCGCTCTGGTGCTATTTTCAGCCGGATCGCTGGATATTCTGGCCATACAAGAAGCACTAGTTAACGTATCAGGCGGAACGTCTATCTGGTTAACGGCCGGTGTCTTATTTATCATCGGCTATGGAATCAAGGTTGCCCTCGTTCCGCTTCACACTTGGCTCCCTGACGCCCACGCACAAGCACCCAGCGGTATCAGCGCTATCTTGTCCGCGGTCGTGATACAGGCCGGTCTTATCGCCCTGCTCCGCGCGCTCTCCTCACTGACGGGCGCAGCCGCCACCTGGGGCATAATGCTGATTGGACTTGGGGTATTGAACATGTTGTTAGGGAACCTCCTGGCTCTCCGCCAACGACAAGTCAAGCGGCTACTGGCATTCTCCAGTATCAGTCACGTTGGTTACATGGTTGTTGGATTGGGAGTTGCTCTCTTTGTCGGCACAGCGGCCGGCGCTCAGGCAGGATTCTTTCATTTACTCAGTCACGGATTGATGAAAGGCCTGGCCTTCCTTGCTGTAGGTGCTCTCATGTATGCTTTCCAGCAAGGAATTATCGCCGAGGGCTCAGATGGGGGCCATCAAAGCCTGACGATTGAGGATATGAACGGTGCAGCTCGACATTATCCCGTTATCGCCTTGGCGCTCAGTCTGGCCTTGCTGGGTCTTGGTGGTTTACCACCATTGGTGGGGTTCATGTCCAAGTGGCAAATCATGTTTTCCGGGGCTCAAGCGCAGGAAGGCGCGCTCTTCCTGGTATTGATTATCATCGCTCTAAGCAGCGTTCTCTCTCTGGCTTACTATGCGCCGATCGTGAACGCGATGTATCGGCAAAAACCGGCCATCGCAGTTACTCGCGGTCGATCGATTCCGTTATCGATGACTGCGCCTCTGGTTATTTTAGCTGTTGCCATTGTGATTTTGGGGATATTACCAGTGTTAGCGGGATGGCTAACTTTGCCGGCGGCCATTGATTTTTTGTCGGCCTTCGGCCTTTAGACCTATAGACAAGCGAGTTTTTATGGACATTATCATGTCACCACCGGTTGCAATCTTAATCTATATCGTCCTGGTATTGGTGCTATATGGCATCGGCCGCGCCCTGTCCCCAAATGAGCGTACCAACCCGGAAAATTCCGGCCTGTACACCGGCGGTGAGGTCGCCGACACCAGCAAGGTGGCGCCCGGCTACCGGAGATTCTTCGTAATTGCTCTCTTATTCGCGGTTCTTCACCTTGCTGCCCTGGTTCTGGCCACAACCGGACTGATCGAGTTCGCCGCTATTAGTTTAATTGTAGGGAACATAGGCGCCGCGGCTGTTATTTATCTTCTCGGATTGGCTATTATCCTTCTCATTCTGTTTTTGAATTAGGTCCAAATAAACGGAGGATAGTCATGAAAACGCAGGCGAAATCGCGAGAAGAAGAACATGAAGGATTGCACTTCATGTCGCGAGTGATCGGCATACTGGCCATCATTACCATTGGGCTTTACATTCGCGCTTTGTTGGCTGGTGGTTTCCTTGTTGTTGTCCAAAATACAGAAGTGAACGTAACTATCTTATTCAGTCTATTGGCCTTGGGGGCGATCGGATTAGTTGTCGCCTGGCGGTGGCCACGCCTTGGTGGGCTAATGGCTGTATTGATTTCCGTACCAATCGCATGGTATGTGGGAGCTGCGCTAGA
>JAWOHK010000329.1:0-19621 GCA_046485205.1 Chloroflexota bacterium
AAATGACTCTGGTAAGCCCTTAGCAATTGCGGAGTGGCAAAAATCCGAGCGGATTACAGTGGTGAGCACCGACAGGCGAAACCGGAGTGTAGCCCGCAACGCTGGCGCGGCGATTGCCAAAGGTCAATATCTGCATTTCCTGGACGATGATGACTGGATGCTTCCTGGAGCATTCCAAAGATTTAAAGATCTGTCGGAAGAAAACGGTAAAGCTGGCTGGTTATACGGCGCTATCAGATTCGTAAACAACACTGGACAAAAAATTGTCGATAATCACCCAGATGAGGTGAATAATTGCTTCATCCAGTTAATTGCATGGGAGTGGTTGCCTTTACAGGCTTCAATTATTAAAGTTGAGGCATTTTTATCTGTCGGCGGTTTTGCGCCACTCGAATCATTAGGCGGAGGATTTGAAGATATTGATCTCTCAAGGCAGATCGCTCTACGCTATGACTTTGCCCGAATCAATGAAGTCGTGGCTTGCATACGTATAGGGCACGAAGGAAGTACAACGAATTATGATGATATTGTTTTCCAAAATCGCCAATCGCGTGAAAAAGTCCTTAATGACAGGGCTACGTTGGCTCGGATGATTGATTCAGCCCATCTTAATTCGACACGACCTGGATATTGGCATGGCAAGATCGTGTATTACTATCTTGCATCAGTCAAGTGGAATCTGAGAAAAAGACGTGTCCACCCTGCGTTAAGCCGAGGTGTCAGTGCCCTGATAGGATGTTCTGTTGCCGGACGACATATCATCTCGGCCGATTTTTGGCAAGGTGTTACACGTCCTCACTATCCAAGGATGGCCATCGCGTTAAAAGATTCAGGTGCGGATCACCTATATGATGGAGCAAGATCAAAAATCGAGGCGCTCAACCGCTTCTAATTTGATCAAAGCCTAATTACATATGTATTGACAATATAAAGTGGTGACTCTCATTATAGCCCCAGTAAAGTGACCAAACTCTGAGTAATAGTCTAATGGATTATATTTCCAATGAGCCAGAGTCTCTGTTTTGCTCAACCATAATACCTACCATCGGACGTCCAAGTCTCAATACGGCCGTGGAAAGCGTTCTGAACCAAGCGACTGTTGATGGGCTGAACTTCGAGATCTTGGTGGTCAATGATTCGTCTAGGGAGTTGCCTGAAGCCAACTGGCAACGATCAGAGCGTGTGACAATCATCGAGACCTTGCGGCATGAGCGGAGCGTTGCGCGAAATGCCGGTGCGGCGATAGCGAGAGGTAAGTATCTTCATTTTCTCGATGACGACGACTGGCTCGCTCCGGATGCCCTTTTAAATTTCTGGTACTTGGCCGCCCATAGCGACGTCGGGTGGCTGTACGGCACAACCCAAGTTGTCGATCGACAGCTTCGTCCACTGTTGCAACTTCATCATGGAATTCGTGGCAACGGGTTTCTGCAGACGGTGGCCGGTGAGTGGATCCCCTTGCAAGCTTCCCTCATAAAAGCAGAGCTCTTTTTCGAGCTGGGCGGATTTAATCCCCTACTGACTGGTCCGGAGGATATCGATTTATTGCGCCGGGTCACTCAACGCAGTGATATTGACAACACTCCCGCCCTCGTTGCCAATGTAGTGATGGGCGAAGCAGGCAGTACAACGGATTACGTCACTCATCATATAGGAAGCCGGTGGGCGCGGGATAAGCTATTGGACGCCAAGGGAGCCTTTTCTAGATTGCGGGATGGGGCTGGTACAAGTTTTTGGCATGGCCGTTTACTCAGGATCTACTTGACTTCTACAGTTTGGAATCTGCAACACAAACGCATATTTACAGCCTTGAGTCGACTGCTGTATGGTCTTGCTTCAATCCTTCTCGCGGGGTCAAGGCTCCTGACAATTGACTTCTGGAGAGCTGTGGTAAAGCCTTACCAAAGCGAATCGTTTGAAATGATGACAGAACACAAACCAGAAGGGGTGGTATCCATCTCCGAGACCGAGTCAAGACCACATCACCAAAACCAGTATGGGGATATAATCTACAATAAGCGAAAATGAAAATAATGGATTATCAACTGGTCGGAAGGAATCAATGTTCTGCTCGGTTATAATACCTTCCGTCGGTCGTCAGTCGCTATCACGAGCTGTCCACAGCGTTCTGGCTCAAAAATCCCTCCCTGGACAAGTAGAGGTCATCATCGTCAATGATTCCGGTGATGTTCATGCTGTTGCGGAATGGGCAGAGAGAGACGATGTTCGAATTATGCACACCAATCGTCGTGAAAGATGCTTGGCACGCAATACGGGCGCGGCCGTTGCCAAAGGAAGATATTTGTGGTTTCTGGATGATGATGATTGGATCTTGCCAGGCGCTATTAACGAGTTTCAAACTTTGGCCTCTCGCTCACCTGGAGCATACTGGCTTTATGGCGGTATTCACATTGTTAATGAAGACGGTATTGTTCTGGCCGAGCGAAATTCTGGTCTCAACGGCCGTTGTTCTGCCCAGATGATAGGAGGAGCCTGGGCGCCTATTCAATCTTCCATGATCCGGACAGATGCTTTCTTCGAAGCCGGAGGGTTCAATCCACAGATAATTGGCACCGAGGATCTCGATCTCTGCCGTAGGATCGCGTTGATCGGCGAGTTTGCTAACACTGAAGCGGCCGTTGCATGTTTACTCCGGGGTAATTTATGGTCAACCTCCACTAATTATTCCCGGGCTCCTTCAGATACGCGCCGATCAAGGGATGCGTTACTTGATGAACCTGGAGTTTATTCCTTGCTTCGCGAATCCGCTGATAACCCTTACTGGCTAGGTCGAATCGTTCGCGTCTACTTGAGCACTATCAATTGGAATCTCAAGCAAGGCAGGTTTTTTAAGGTATTAAGTAGAAGCCTGTATACGATTGTTGGGATTCTGGATGCCGGGGGTGCAATTTTCACAAAAACGTTTTGGGCCGGTGTTCGCGCGGAACATGTCCCTGGTACTCTTCATTTTGTTATGAAGAATTTAGAGAATGAAGTAATGACACAATCACATAATAAATCATCCTGATTATGTCTATAAAAGGTTCTGATTCCTTTTGTCCGTGAGCGCTTCTCTGTAATCCCATTTTTTGAACCTATACCAAAGACCCTTGCAGTTATTCACTGGCAAGCGTTTTCGTTTACTGGGAAAGAGATAGATCTCTTGGAACTAGGACATAAGTGTAAGAGGATTCGTAAGCATTCGGCTATATAGTACTGTTAAGGAAACTGTTTTGCCTGAATGTGCCTTCATTCATCCTAAAAAAATAATAGTTAGCGTGTAAGTCGCCAATAACATATTGTGCTTCTGCTCTGGAATTGATTTTTGTGGATGATCCTGATAATCGGGATCTATTTGGTGTATTAGTTTAAGTCAATTGAACCAAGTATTGAGGGACAAGAGTAGCCCCACATGGGTTTTGATTAGTGGATTCTTTCAATATATTTTGGTACCAACTCCATAAATCAAACCTCATTTAGTAAAACTTGTTGCTCGAGCGAATCTGCTTGGTAAATGGCTGATGTAATGGAATTATCTATGGACTATAAAATTATCCTCGCTCGTCTTCAAAAATGGTGGTGGCTGATCCTTTCTTCGACCATACTGGCGGCGTCTGTCAGTTTTTTTGCTGTCAGCCAACAACCGGAAGTGTACAAATCCAATGCTACGTTGCTAATTGGCAACGCTCTGAACAACCCGAACCCGACAGGTAACGAGTTTTGGCTGAGTCAGCAGTTAGCGCAAGTTTACACAGATCTAGCCCAACGAGACGTTGTACAGGAAGCTGTAAAACAATCACTCGGATTATCGTCGCTGCCTAACTATACGGTACGTTCAGTACCTAATTCACAATTGATTGAAATCTCAGTAACAGATAGTTTACCGGAAAGGGCAATGGCGGTTGCAAACGAACTTGCAAACCAATTAATGCTTCAATCTCCGACTAATTCAAGCGATGCTGAGGAAGCAAAACGCCAGGAATTCATTCGCAAACAACTTGATGATTTGGAGAGAAATATACAAGAGACAAGCGAAAGCATTCTCGCGCTACAAGAAGAGTTAGCCGTGGTGACAAGTGCGCGCCAAATTTCTGACACACAAAATCAGATCGCGGCACTCAATAGCAAATTGAGTTCATTGCAAAGTAACTATGCTTCCCTGTTATCAAACACAAATTCTGTTGCAACTAATACTTTAAATATTGTCGAGTCGGCGACTTTACCTCAAGCTCCCATCGGTCCAGAAACACTGATGACTGTTTTAACAGCGGGAGCTATCGGCCTCTCACTTGCTGTTGCTGCTGTATTACTGTTCGAATATCTGGATGATACGCTTCGGAATCCTACTGATATTTACCATACCAGTAAACTTCCGACCTTATCTGGCATCGCAGACTTCAAAACCAATAATGGTGGAGCAACTGAGTTGATCACGCTATCACACCCGCGATCGCAGATTTCTGAGGCATACCGGTCGCTCCGAACGGCGATTCTATTTTCGAATGTAGACGATAAAATCCGTACCTTGCTCATCACCAGTTCTAACCCGGATGAAGGAAAGAGCATCACAGCTGCCAACCTCGGCATAGTGATGGCGCAGGCCGGTCAACGCGTGTTGTTGATCGATGCCGATCTTCGTCGGCCAAAACAACACCAGTATTTTAGCTTGCCATCGAATTCAGGTTTAACAAATTTGCTGGTTCAAATACCAAACGTTCTTGAGCCGTCAAATATTGACGCGTTGCATGTTAATGTCAACAAGGCGGTTTTCAAGTCTAAGCAACCTGGCTTATTCATTTTGCCCAGTGGCTCAATCCCTCCCAATCCGGCCGAAATAGTTGGATCTGCCAAAATGAAAAAGTTGCTTAAAATCCTGGGTACAAGATTCGATTATATCATTATCGATTCTCCGCCCACCTTGGCGGTCACCGATGCTGTGATATTAAGTACCCGCGTGGATTCTGTCCTGATGATCACCAATGCCGGCCGAACTCGACGTAACCAGTTAAAACAAGCGATTAACCGCCTTCAGGAAGTGAATGCCAATCTGGCTGGTGTGGTTTTGAACCGTCTCACGAATGACAGCGGCGATTATTACTATTACGGTTATCAGAACAATGGCTACTACCAGAACCTGGGTGAGCCGGACGGTGACTCAGGTAGTTTGGATGTTAGTCGCGCTTGGGAAAAGCAGCCAGAGAATAAAGACCGGCAGGTGAGTCGTAAACTCGTTCCTAGTTTCTTGACCCGATTGTTAAGCTGATTTCGACTTCAGCGCCACGATAAACCGATCCTCGAACGCCTGCTAGGTTCGAGGATTTTTTTTCTGGCGCATTCTCCTTTTCGACCCATAGGATGGAGATCCTCGAGGGAGACCATATGGTTGATTTCGATTTATTGCCCGTTCATAACCTGATGTTACAATGCCCATTCGATGCTTAGTGACACTCTTTGTTGCCGTACAGCACTCGTGCTAAGGGCCGAGCCTCGCCATCCTCGACTCACATGAAGCGTTGGGTAGTCCTGTTGTTGATGGCTGTAATGGTCCTCGGGTTTGGTTGGGGCTTGATCCTCTTTTGGGTGTTTTTTAATAGTGGGACACTTGAAAGAGGGAGTGTTATATTCGATCCTGCTGCTCCGACGATTTGGGCCGTGATGATCATCACGTTCTTGTCGGGAACCGCGATCGCCTGGATGGCGATCAAAAAACTTTCCCATCCTGCTCTCGACGCTGAAGCGTTTCTCGCTAGCACCGGCCATATATCACAAACCATCACGTCGCCCGTTTCGGAGCTGCGGGTTGTCGCCATTGGCGGCGGAACTGGAATGCCGGGACTCCTTCGTAGCTTGATACCCTATACCGATAACATCACTGCTATTGTTACCGTGGCCGATGATGGAGGGAGTAGCGGGCGCTTGCGGAAGGAACTTAGACTCTTGCCGCCGGGTGATTTTCGAAACAACCTAGCCGCTCTGGCCCACGATGAGAGACTCATGACGCAGGTTTTGCAATACCGGTTTGGTGGTTTGGCGGAACATAACGGTCAAAATGAACTGCAGGGACATGCCTTTGGCAATTTGTTATTGGCGGCATTAACCGGCATTACCGGCAGCTTTGACGAAGCGTTATTGGCGGCGCAAGAGGTTTTGGCTTTGCGGGGGCAGGTACTTCCATCGACTTTGTCCAATGTAACCCTCGTTGCCGACGTGGCTGACCTGCTTTCGGATGGGTCGCTGCAGGAAGTTACCGGCGAGTCTGCGATTACCAGTGCCATGGGCCGTATCGAACGCGTCCGCTTGGTACCGGAAGATGTCCGGGCTTTCCCACCTGCACTGAGAGCGATTTTCCAGGCTGATTTAATCCTCATTGGCCCGGGCAGTTTGTATACCAGCATACTTCCTAACTTATTAATAACCGACTTATGCGAAGCGCTCATTCATGCCCGAGGAAGAGTTGTCTATATTTGCAATCTGGCAACACAGCCCGGCGAAACGGACAGTTACACGGTTGCCGATCATGTCCATGCGATTTTGCGCCACACTCCTCCCGGGTTATTGGACCTGGTTCTGGCTAACAGCAACCTGTCAATTCCGCCGGAAACAGGGGGCGGTACAACACATTTCGTTAGACCAATTCCTCCGCCTGAGATTGAAACAAAACTTTGCGACCTGGTTGATGAGGTCCAGCCCTGGCGCCATGATAGTGCCAAACTGGGTCGGGTCGTCATGGATATCTTGTTGCATTAGAACGAGGTGCGAGTAATCATTGTAAGGAACGGGAATGGTTGAGTATAATCCTCATGGGTTCGCTTGTGGCGACCCATCACATTAATCATGAAGGCCTACGCACCTTTACTTACCCTGTGATAAAAAAAGGAGATGTTTAGATGACTATTAAAGTTGGAATTAACGGATTTGGCCGCATTGGTCGCCAGGTCTATAAAGCCATATATGAAAACTATAAAGGCGTTTTGGATGTTGAGGCGATCAATGACCTCATGCCGGCGGAGACAAATGCTCATCTGCTGAAATACGATTCGACTTATGGCCGATTCCCTGGAACCGTCGAGGCAAGGGATAACGATATCTATATCGATGGTGAGCTCCTGAAGAGCTACGCCGAAAAAGACCCGGCCAAACTTCCGTGGGGTGAACTCGGCGTCGATATCGTGCTTGAATGCACCGGTCGTTTTCGCAGCAAAGCCACGGCTGGAGCTCACCTGGATGCGGGCGCCAAAAAGGTTATTATCTCGGCTCCAGGCGATAAAGATATTGATGGTACGTTTGTTCTTGGGGTGAATGAAGAAACCTACGACCCGGCCACTCAGCACG
The DNA here is from genome assembly GCA_046485205.1 of Chloroflexota bacterium. Lineage (GTDB taxonomy): Bacteria > Chloroflexota > Anaerolineae > Promineifilales > Promineifilaceae > Promineifilum. The sequence continues at coordinate 7,333 of JAWOHK010000329.1, forward strand.
TCATCTCAAATGCCAGCTGCACCACCAACGCGCTCGCGCCTGTGGCCAAGGTTCTACATGAGGAATTTGGCATTAAACGGGCCTTGATGACCACCATCCATGCCATGACGAATGATCAAAATATTTTGGATGTGGCTCACAAGGATCTGCGTCGTGCCCGAACAACTATCAGTAACATCATTCCCACTTCGACGGGTGCGGCTCGGGCGGTTGGCCTGGTGTTGCCGGAATTGGAAGGAAAATTTAACGGCATGGCATTTCGCGTGCCTACTGTAACCGTTTCTGTTGTCGACTTAACCGCCGAGCTCGAACGTTCGACCACAAAAGAGGAAATTAACGCTGCCTTCAAGAAAGCATCTGACTCTTCCAATTGGATGGGCAAGGTGTTGAATTACACCGATGAACCACTGGTCTCAATGGACTTGAAGGGCGATCCGGCCTCGACGACCGTGGATTCCCTATCGACTGATGTTATCGACGGCAATTTTGCCAAAATCGTCACTTGGTATGACAATGAATGGGGTTATGCTTCACGATTGGCGGATATCACCGCATTCGTAGCTGAAAGACTCTAATCAATTCTCATCTCCGGTGATGCTGGAATCGGATCGCGGTCAAACGAAGAGTTGACGGATAAAGACATTTTTCCGCCGGTCACTATTCTTGAATAGTAGGCCGGCGGTTCTTTTTCAGAACAGAATGGAGCTAAAGGAATTAGAAGAACGCATGCACGCCTTTGTCGAAAGCAAAGGCTGGTATGCGGCGGATTCGCTCAAGCCGCAAACCCCGCAAAACCTGGCGATCTCCCTTGTATTGGAGGCTTCCGAAGTTCTGGAACATTTTCAATGGCGAGCCGACGTTCGCGACGGAAACGCTCTCGCCGGCGAACTGGCTGATGTTGCCCTTTATCTACTCCAATTAGCCAGTATTTGCGAAATCGACCTCGAGCAGGCCGTCCTGGACAAATTGAACGAAAATCAGCAACGTGAGTGGCCTGAGCCATGAAAATCATGGCCGTGAGTGATCGTGTGCTGGATAAGCTTTATCACAGCCAGGTCCGCAAGATGCATCCCGATGTTAACCTTGTAATCGGCTGTGGTGATCTTCCGTTTTACTATCTCGATTTCTTGACTTCTGCACTCGACGCGCCCCTTCTCTATGTGCGCGGCAATCATGATCAGGGTCCCCAGTACGCGGCTGATGGTACTATTTGGCGAGAAGTGCGCGGGGGAACAAATATTCATGGCCGGGTTGTTAATCGTAAAGGATTTATCCTGGCCGGCCTTGAAGGATCTATGCGTTATACAGCCAACGCTGACTTTCAGTACAGCGAATCAGAGATGAGGATGGTTATCGCGCAAATGGTACCTCGCCTCATTTGGAATAAGCGCCGATTCGGTCGTGCATTGGATATTCTCGTAACCCATTCGCCTCCGTTCGGGATCCATGATCGACCCGATTTGCCTCACACCGGCTTTAAAGTGTTTCTCAGTTTTCTGAAGATGTTCAGACCGCGTTATCATCTTCATGGCCATATCCATATTTATCGCCAGGATACCGTTACAACAAGTCGTTTCGAGGAAACAACCGTTATGAACGTATACCCTTACTCGGTCTTTTCAGTTAAATCTTACAATGATTCCCTTTAGGTGTTGATTTTTGCATCTGTTGTGATGGGGTTGTAAGTCAATGAAAGCTTCTCTTTGGTGATTGTAGATTAATACCACTATTCTTAAAATAAAGGCAAAGCCGGAGAAGTAGCGTGCCGGCTTTAACGCAATTCGGCAATTCTGTTTAATTAAAAGGAGAAGGCTTGGAAGCATCGACAATGGTTCGATGGAACCCAAGAACTGCTGTCAATCCGGTGCTTCGCTACCTCGGGCAACCGGCCACGCTATTTCGTGACCGCGTGTCCGCTGATCTTCGCCCGGATTTGATGGCCGGTCTGACGGTCGGAGTGATCCTACTACCGCAGGCAATTGCCTTTTCCCTTATCGCCGAATTGCCTCCCCAAATGGGATTATACACGGCGATTCTTGGTGGAATTGCCGGTGCGTTGTGGGGCTCGTCGAATCACCTAACAACCGGTCCTACGAATGCGCTCTCACTCTTAACCCTGTCTACCCTGGCTACGTTGGCTTTACCCGGCTCCCAGGCCTATATTGTGGCCGCCGGGCTATTGACGCTGATGGTTGGCGCTTTGCAGCTTGTTCTGGGGCTTCTTCGTTTAGGCGTCATCGTTAATTTCGTCTCCCATTCGGTCATAGTCGGTTTTGCTACTGGAGCGGGGGTATTGATTGCCATTCGACAGGTTGGCCCTCTATTGGGAATCCAACTGTCCGGGGGTAATATCGCCACGACAATCGCCAGCGCTTTTAGCGGTATCTCCGCTCCCCACCTGTTAACGGCCGCCATCGGTATAGGTACCATGATTCTGATCATTCTTATCCGGCGACTTGATCCGCGCTTGCCTGGCCCGTTCATCGCCATCGTTGTTTCCGGGGTCCTGGTCTACCTGCTGGGCGATCAGGCTGAAGGAGTCGCCGTTATTGGCGAATTTCCACGAAGTTTACCTCCTCTAGCAGCGCTTCCAGTCCTCGATCTCGATTTAATCAGCCGATTGTCGACAGGCGCCCTGGCGGTTGCCGCTATCGGCCTGGTGCAGACGACGGCTATCACCCGTTCTGTTTCCTCCCATACTCGCCAACGACTGGACAGCAACCAGGAATTTGTTGGACAAGGATTTGCGAACATCTTCTCAGCCTTGTTCTCCGGCTATGTTGCTTCGGGATCTTTCTCCGGAACTGCCGTTAATTTGCGAGCCGGCGCGCGTACCCGCCTGGCATCCGTGGTTGCCAGCTTGGTCGTATTGTTGGTGATCTTGACGGTCGGTCCCTGGGCTGCCTATATTCCGAATTCTGCGCTGGCTGCAATACTCATCCTGACTGCTTATAACATGATCGACCGTGTGGAAATCTGGCGGATTTGGCGTGGTGCGCCTGGTGACGCGATTATCATGCTTGTTACTTTCTTAGGCACGATGTTCCTGGATCTCGACTTCGCTGTCTTGGCCGGTATTATGCTGTCATTCATCCTTTACTTGATGCGCACCAGCGCACCACGTGTGCAGGTGGTGGTGCCCGATAAAAACTACCGGCACTTCGTTCACCGGGCTGACGCGGACCTTTGCCCTCAATTAGGCGTAGTTGATATTTTAGGGGATCTCTACTTCGGGGCAGTCAATCATATCGAAGAAGAAATTCTTCATCTGGCGAGTCAAAATCCGGATCAACGATTTTTATTAATCCGAATGGGGCATGTGAACCAGATCGATTTCAGTGGTATTAACATGCTTGAGAGCGTGATTCGATCCTATCGCGATCGCGGTGGAGATGTTTATCTGGTTCATGTCAGCCCGTTGACCTACCATCTCATGGAGACCACCGGCTGTTTGTCCTATGTCGGCGCAAAAAATTTATTGGATGATGATCGGGCGATTGACCATATCTTTCATCGGGTATTGGATCCATCGGTTTGTATTTACGAATGCCCGGTTCGCGTTTTCCGAGAATGTCAAAACTTGCCAAAACGATTTGACTTAATTGAATCGGGAGCCAAACTTAAAAAACAGTCAATCCATTGGCAAGAAGGTGAGGTGAATGGAACGATGTTGGTTGCCCCCCAGGAACTATTCCGGAACCTTCGTCTTATTCCAATCACCCAACGGCCGATAGTAATTGACGTTCGCGAGCCACGTGAATATAAACGTTCCCATATAGCGGAGGCGCAATCAATTCCGCTGTCAACCCTGCTTCAGGAGGGTATTGTAATAGCCGATGATCATCCATTGGTTGTTGTGTGTCAAACCGGCCGCCGCAGCCGTCACGCTGCATCGATATTAAGATCCCTGGGATATTCTGATATCACCATCATAAAGGGTGGTATGCAAGCCTGGGAAACCGCCGGACTTCTGACGGCGGTTGAATTTGACGTGAAGTAACAGGTCGCTCAATTCCCTCAATGGTTGATTCGTTCTATGAGTAACGCTCTTTATTCTCGAAATATCGGTCTGGATTTGGTTCGAGTGACCGAAGCTTCAGCGTTGGCCGCCGGGCGCTGGATTGGATCCGGAAACTTTGAGGCAGCCCATGCGGCCGCTACTCAAGCAATGCACTTTATGCTCCGTTCATTGGGTGTCGACGGCTGCATTGCCATCGGTGAAGATCGCTTGATAGATGGTCAAGCCCTCTTGGGTGAAGGAATAGTGTTCGGTGCCGGCAGTCATGTATGCGATCTGGCCGTCGATCCGATCGATGGTACCCGATTGTTAATTGATGGTAAGCCCGGAGCAATCTCAGTGATGGGTGTGGCCCCCCGAAACAGCCTCTGGTCGACATCGCCAGCGGATTATCTGGCTAAAATTGTCGTTGACCGCGACGCTGCTCACGTACTGGTGCCGGAGTGCATGGATGCCCCGGCGGCCTGGACGCTGGCCCTCATTGCCCGGGCAAAAAAGAAGCCGGTCCGCGATCTGGTCGTCGTTATTCTTGAACGCGTTCGCCATCACGATTTAATCGAGGAGATCAGGGCAACCGGCGCGCACATATTGCTTCGCGAGGAGGGGGATGCCGAAGGGGCCCTCGTTGCGGCGACGCCGGATAATGGCGTTGATGTTCTGATGGGAATTGGTGGAGCCACCCAGGGGGTCCTGTCTGCTTGTGCTGTTCGGTCGTTGGATGGTGGAATGCTGGCCCAATTAGCCCCCCAATCAGCCGAGGAGCGGGCCGCAGTTACTCAAGCCGGGCTCGATATGCATAAGGTGTGGACCGTTGACGAACTTGTTTCCAGTGACGATATCATTTTTGCCGTCACCGGGATCACAGATTCCACTCTACTGCCAGGGGTGTCCTATCATGGAAATCGAGCTGAGACCCACTCCCTACTGATTCGTGCTAAAACCAAGACGCGTCGTCATATCCAGGCCGAGCATGTGATCGACATTTAAAAGGGGCGATTTTAGGATGACCAGTGGCTATTGAGCGAACGAACCGATTTGATACACTTCCCTAGTTTCGCGATGAAATAGCCAGGCAAGTCCTAGCAAGGGCTGGATCAAAGGAAAATAACCGTAGTCCGCTCCAAACTGCCCCCACACGGTGCGGCCGATGACATCGGGGATGATAAAGCTTAGCGTTCCGATAAGAAGCACCATCGCCAGTTCGAACCCTAACATGCTGACGGACAAACGCCAGGCCCACCGCTTCCGGACGATGAAGCCCACCGTGGCGAGCAAATAACAAACGGCCGCGATCCCGCTCAATATCGCCGGTACATAACTGACTACGTCTTCTTTAAAGAATAATTGGTATCCTGCCCGAACACCGGCCGACAGCGCTAGGACAGGATAGGAAACAGCCAGAATGACACCAGCCGCCCGGATAAAGCCGGATAATGCATTTGCCTGAACATTCGTCTCTTGTGCGGTCATGACCGGTATTTTAGCATCAAGATACTCGTGGCAACAGCCCTATAAGTAAATAGTGGCTAAACGCTCTCGCGAATGTTTCAATCAGAGTGCTAGAATCATTAACATGTATGAAGACCAGACCTCTCCAGAGCACCATAACTATTCCGGGATGACGGAAGAAGACATTCCCACATCCTCTCGGTTTCGCAATTGCCTGTTTCTGGTCATCACCGTTCTCTTGGTTATTACTCTGGCCGGTTCATCCATCTTAACTTATTTTATTGTGGCTGGAAGAAATGACGTGACGGTAAGTACCACTCAAGCTGAACTGCCTGACCTGCAGCCACAAACCACAAATCTGCCTACACAACCGCCTGTATCTACAATTTCACCTTCATCAGAGAATTCAGCCGCGATTGCTGAGGCGCTTCCAACTCCTTTGGATGTAAACCGGATTGTTTTTGTCAATGGCGACAAGCAAATTGAAACAATATCTCCGGACGGCGACGATCGTCGAATTCTGAGCGCTTCAAGCGATGACCGATCCTACTTGTTCCCTGCCTGGTCATCGGATGGACTGCGACTGGCAGCCATCGGCAGTAGACGAGAAGGATCGGGAATTTATATCTTCGGAGATAACTCTATGGCCACTCCCTCCAGCGGCCAGGAGCTTTACTACAGCGCCAATGAGGCACCATTTTATCTCTATTGGTCCCCTGATAGCACGACGCTGGCGTTTCTAGCGAATCAACCCCGCAATACGATCGGGCTCAATATCGTTCGTAGCGACGGCCGAAGTGAAAGCCGGCTATTGGCGACAGGAAGTCCTTTATATTGGGATTGGGACGCGAGCAGCCGCCAATTATTAGTTCATTCAGGACAGAGAAACGCGCGTGATGTTTTGGCCGTTATCGATCTGGACGAAAATACTCAGACCGATAATCTGGCCAGTCCCGGAACGTTTCAGGCTCCTGGTATTGGTCCTGAGGGACGGTATTGGGCTTACGCAGAAGAGATTGCCGGCTCGTTGAGTACACTGGCGATTCTGGACACTCTTACCGGTGAGCGCCGGCAGTATGACCAGGCCGGTTCTCTGGCTCTCAGTTGGAGCCCTGCCCGGAATCAAATTGCATTCACCAATGGTGCGGTGAATGGCCATCCTCTTTGGGGACCTCTATATCTCCTGGATGTGGCCAGTGGAGAAACGCGAACCCTTACTCGCCGGACGGTGATCGCCTTCTTCTGGTCGCCGGACGGTCAATCGATCGCCTTCATCACCCTCAACAACAACCAAAACGATGAAGATGTGAATGTGAATGCTCCTTCAAAGCCCCGCACCGTCAGCCGAGTCGGTTTGCCGGCCCAGCAGCCGGATCGTGGATTTCTAACATTATCGATCGTTGATATTGCTTCCGGCAGCGGTTTGCGATTGGTTGACTTTGTACCAACGCCAACGTTTGTGGCCCAATTCCTGCCTTACTTTGATCAGTATGCCCTGAGCCATCGCATTTGGTCACCGGATAGCAGCGCCATCGTGTTACCGGTGCGGGAGGATGGTCTTGATGTCATTCTCATTATTCCGACTAATGGCGGCCGTCCGTATAGACTGGCCGAAGGGGATGTGGCGTTTTGGAGTCACCAGTAACTCCCCATTGGCAGGGAGATTGAACTGGTTATTGACCGGTCACTTCGGCTTCAAATGAGCCATCACTGACCTGGACCAAAATCGGCTGATTGCGCCGCACCTCGGTAACACTACGAATTAGTTGCCCCGATTCATCGCGTACAATAGCAAATCCACGTCCGAGAGTCGCTATAGGACTAACAGCCGATAAGGCTCTTTCAGCCAGCATGAGTTGGTTGTGCCGATCATCAATTCTTTGCCGAATCGATCTGTAAAAATTTTCGATTAAATTATCCAGGTGTTGCCGGTCACTATCCAATAATCGCCGTGGGTTCAGGAGCCAGAGCACTTGCTTTCGCCCTCGTAGGATTTCGCGACGGTCTGCCAGGTTGTGGTTTGTGGTGGTTATCAGTTCTTCCGAAAATTCCTGAATCAGGTTTCTCATGCCGCTCAGGTCAGGAGCAGCCAATTCGGCCGCCGCCGATGGAGTGGGAGCCCGCAAATCGGCGACGAAATCAGCGATAGTGAAATCAGTCTCATGGCCGACACCGCTGATGATCGGATGCCTGGCAGTAAAAATCGCCCGGGCTACCTGCTCGTCATTAAAGGCCCACAAATCCTCGATTGATCCACCCCCGCGGGCCAGAATGATCGTATCAATATCGTCGCGGTCATCCAGCCATCGTAAGGCACGAATAATTTGAGAAGGCGCTGCTTCTCCTTGAACCAGAGTGGGGGCGATGAGCACGGTTATCAGGGGATTGCGTCGTTGCAAGACGATGAGAATATCTCGTAATGCGGCCGCGCCGGCTGATGTGACGATCCCGATTTTTCCGGGGAACGGTGGAATAGGTTTTTTGTACTCGCCATCAAACAGCCCTTCAGCGGTCAGTTTTTCTTTTAAGCGCTCGAATGACAGAGCAAGATCTCCCCGACCAGCCGGATGCATTGAATCGACATAAAGTTGATAAACGCCACCGGTCTCATATACAGATATGCGCCCGTGAGCGATAACGGCATCTCCGTCAGCTGGCAGAGCCCTGAGGTGTTCGGCCTGGGTACGCCACATAACACACTTTATCTGAGCCGAGGCATCCTTTAGGGTGAAGTAAAGGTGACCCGAGGCGGCCCGAGAGAAATTAGAGATCTCCCCGGTTATATCGAGGTCTTGCAAGCGGTAATCGAGTTCAAATAGTTGGCGAATATAACTGGTTAATTCACTGACACGCCACACGGTTTGTTCGTAACCGGAGAATTGACTAAATGAAAAGGACATGTTGATAGACTCTTGGAACGAACCCAGGTAGGTTTGATAAACAATATGATTTCAGATTTGAGGGTAGCATTGTTGGCCCAAACGCGCTAAAATGCCGTATAATTTCTATAGATCTGGAGGTGATTTCTGGAAGGTTTGGAGCTTACTCATCATCTAGTCGATGCTTTGCTTGACAAGAAAGGCATCGATATCCTCGTCCTCGATATCCACGATCAAGCGATTTTTTCCGATTATTTCATCATTTGCAGCGGCGAATCAGAACCGCAGATTCGGGCTTTGAGCCAGGCTGTTTTACGTAGCGCCAGAGAAGCGGATAATCGTCGGCCAAAGGGTGTGGAAGGCCAACCGGTAGACGGGTGGGTGCTCGTTGATTTTGGCGATGTGGTTGTCCACCTGTTTGATACGGAAGCAAGAGAGTATTACGATCTGGAATCGCTTTGGCACCAAAGCCATGTTGTAATACGCATGCAATAATACGAACCACCATTCAAATAAATTCGACCCGGTTATTCTTGTATCCAGCGATCTGTTTCTCGTTCCCAGTCAACCAGTTCTTCCCGGGCAAAAAACAAAGAAACTTCTCTCACAGCATTCTCTGGGCTGTCGGAACCGTGAACAAGATTGCGGCCAATTTCAACTGCCAGATCGCCTCGAATTGTGCCGGGAACAGCCGTGGAAGGGTTAGTCGCGCCCATCGTGGTGCGCACGGTTTGGATGGCGTCCTTGCCTTCCCACACCATAGCCACGATCGGCCCGGAAGTTATATATTCGACCAGATCGTTATAAAATGGGCGGTCCTTGTGGACTTCATAGTGAACTGAAGCGAGTTGAGGCGACATCTGCATAAACTTCATACCGTTTAATTTCAACCCGCGTCGTTCCAGACGCGCGATGATTTCTCCGCAAAGTCCGCGCTGGACACCGTCCGGCTTAATTAACACTAAGGTTTTTTCCATACTGTTACTCCCACAACAACAAAATCAATCACTTCTAAACACAATATTAAATGATTATTTGCTCTTAGTTCCTAGTAGGCACTCAGTGCCGTGCCGCCTCTGTGAAGGCGACTAAAGTTGCAATTACGAACAATAGAACCCTTTCGTTACAAGGTTCTTAATCAGGGTATTGTCGGATTAGGTGAACTAACTAATTCGGAAACTATTACTCCAGCGGTTTGAGCAGATCAACCCAACCCGTTCCTATAGTAGCGTTTCGGGCCGGCCTGCGCGGTCGTGCAACTTTTACGGCAGCCTTTGGCGCGGACATTACATTCGGGCTTTGAGGCTTTTCAATTTCGATGGGGATGCCTACTTCGCTCGCCGACTGAGTGACATTTGTCTGTAATGGTTGCTCGCTTTCGGCCAGGCTCTCCAGCCAAGACATAGCCTCATCCGGATCTTCCGGCATTGACATTAAATCAGCGATATTCATGCCTTCGTCCGGCATATTTAGATCAACCGGAGTTGCGACCGGCGGCTCTGTTGTTGCCGGGGAATACGGTCTAGATATGGTCACATCGGTCTGATCAAGTGTGGCAGGTTCGCCTTCCTCTGAGGCCATACGAATTAACCAGGCCAAGGCTTCATCGGGGTCTTCCGGCATCATTTGAATAATGTCTTCATCAGCCATTTCACCGAAGTTATTGTCTGTTCCCGGTTCGTCCTCCAGGGCTATCTCTTCAAGCCAATCCAGAATCGATGGTAAATCACGGCCTGACTCATCACTCATCATAATGGGTGTATGGCCGAGTCGAATACGAGCATCGATCTCATCCAAAGAAGTACCTTGCGGCAAGGCCAGGGCATCTAGGGTGAGCAATGTCACCTCGAGTGAATGAACAACGGCGCCATTCGCCTGACCTTTATGGGTTTCTTCAATCGCAAAGGTGCCAATCAACGCCGCAAAGGGCTCAAAAGATTCTGATTCGATTTCCGGTGAGGCTATTTCGCTATCAGCCAGCCGGCCACTCTCAATGTCGCTTTCTACTAATGCGAGTGCTTTCATGTCCTTTTCATCGTAATCGACCTGCGAGATAAATTCGCTTTCTTCTTCTTGAATGGATTCGTCCATGACATCGGGCGCTTCATTAACGACTGTCTGTTCCCACTCAGTCTCCACATCTTCTGGTCCAGGAAGGGCTATATCTTCAGACTCTTCAGCCGTAGATACAGAAATAGTGTGTACAATGGCCAATTCTTCCAGATAGGCAATCGCTTCTTCGAAGGATATTGAGGCTGGTTCTTCAAATTCCATTTCGGTCGGGGTGTCTTCAGTAACTGGCTCAGAATCAGGCGACGGTTCCGCTATGTGGTTGACAATGTCCGAAATATCGCCTTCGGTCGGGTTCGATATCTCTTCTATCCCGGCATTGTCTTGCACCTCACGCTCTGGGAGAAAATTATCTTTTATGGGCCTTCCAGATTCGGCCGCCATTGTTTCGACCAGAACAATTGTGTCCGCTGGGTCTTCCTCATCTGGTGCGAAAGTTGGCTCTGAATCCATTTCGTCCAATTGCGCCAAATCCTCTGGTAGCACGATGGCGTCGAACGAATCATCCGTGAGGCCAACCCCCAGCATTAGTTTCGATGCCAGAGCACGGTCAGCTACGCTGGGCAGATCTTCGATCGGGGCCTCCTGGCTGGCGGCCAATTCTTCAATCCAGGCCATTGCTGCATCCAGGTCGTCATAGTTCGATTCCGGTGTCAGTTCTTCGATTCCGAAGTCATCCGACATTGAGGGAAGTTCGGCTTCATCGATTTGGGCCGTGTTGTCCACATCAAGTTCTCTTGGTGGCTCTGGCAGATCTTCTGGCGGTGCGTCTGTTGATGACTGGAGGGGGATGTCTCCAGTCTCACTCGCAAATTCTTCTTGAGTCTCTGGTGGCTGTTCTTCGTGAAAAGGGCTTGTAAACCGGCGCCATTCCAGAGTCGGAAGCTCTTCAATTGACTCGCGCTTGGCCATCTTGGCCAGCCAATCGAGACGGCTCTCTACTTCACCCTCTCCAGACGTTTCCGGGGTTAACGTAATCTCCTTGAGCCAATCCGGCAGATCGTCTTCACCGGCATCCAGCATGCCAAAGAAAGGTGATTCCGACGATGAGGAAACCTCAGATTCGTTTGAAGGGCTGGCCTGCTCCTCAGCTCGGGCCGCTAATTCTTCAAGCCATTTCAAGGCTTCTTCCAATTCTTCCCGGGAAGCTTTGGGTAAATTAGATTGGTTGTCTCCGGTACTGCTATCCATCTTAACTCCTCTGCCCCGGTAGAATAACCAATGGCGTTGAGGCGTGAGCTGTCTCACTACGATTGCCGGGATAAATTTTAAGCTGTGCCCTGATTCAAAATCACGGTTATGGTCAACTGTTTAGCTATATTATCGGAATTGTGACTTATTTAAGCAAGTAATGTTCCCGGAGTCGACTAATTAAGGCGGTTGCGTCGTGTTCCGGTTCTGGCATTCGACCGAATGGATCTGCGATTAGGTCTTTTTCCAATAGAGCATACAGAGTATTCAGAACACCATTGGCGAGCACCTCAAGATGATAGCCGCCCTCCAGTACAAAAAGAATACGTCCCTGAGCGTGGAGCTTCGCATAATCAATGAGCTTGTGGGTGATTGCCGCAAACCCAGGCAGGCTAAGACCGGCCATAGCCAGGGGATCTTGCCAGTGAGCGTCAAAACCGGCCGACACCAACAAGAGTTCAGGTCTAAAATTCGCCAGTCGCGGGCCGATTATTTCATCAAAGGCCAGTTGATAGCCTTTGTCTCCCACGTGTGGAGGGAAAGGGATGTTCAGCGTGTGATATTTGCCTCGACCAACCCCGATTTCGTGCATACCACCGACACCGGGATAAAAGAAAGGAGCATAAAGATGGACAGACATGAAAAGGACTGTGTCGTCCTCAAAAAAGATGTCCTGCGTGCC
>JAWOHK010000047.1:0-17461 GCA_046485205.1 Chloroflexota bacterium
TACCGAGTATATTGAACTTGGTGGAGATTACTTTGAAAAGCGAAACAAACAGCAGCTCGAACGCCGGCTTGTGAAGCGTCTGGAACAGCTCGGCCACAACGTAATTCTTGAGCCAGCCATGTCTGTATAGAAGTATTTTCTAGGGAGTATCCTATTGGTGATGAAGAACCATGAAAGGTTACACATTTGGGACATCAGACTTCGTCACACCTAACATCCAATCCAAGGGGCTAGGGTTCTTTAGCCGTATACACAGCTGCCCTGCCAGTTGCTGGCAGCAGGTCCCTATGTTGACAAAAGTCTCAAAAGAGAAGATTATGTGGCTGTCGTCTCGTGAAACTCTCAAACGTGGTAATGATGACTGGGAGGAAAAATTATGAAAGTGATGAATCGAAAGGGTGTTCTCGTGCTGGGCATCGTTCTGATAGCCCTTATCCTGGGAAGTGCCGCTTTTTCGTTTGCGCAAGGCAATGGAGACGGTTTAATCCATGCCTGCGTCAACGTGAATAGCGGCGAGATCAAGATCGTTGGGGCAGACAGTGCCTGCAAGCAAGGCTGGGTGGAATTGGATTGGAACCAACAAGGGCCACAGGGAGAGACCGGTCCTGCCGGCCCAATGGGTCCTCCCGGTCCCGAAGGTCCTGCTGGCCCAATGGGTCCTGCCGGTCCCGAAGGTCCTGCTGGCCCCGCGCTTGTGCGGAGCGGCGTTATCAGTCGTGAGGGCACGATTTTAGCGGGCCAGGACTTTACAGTTACCAAAATTGGCACGGGACATTACCGTATCATGTTCGCCCCCAATCCGTTTTCCGCTTTTGCCATACCCGTCGTCACCAGTTTTGAGGGCAACGCGGGCGCTATGGTGCCATATATCAATGTGGTAAGTAATAGTTTTTTCGACGTCAAGTTCTTTGAGCGCACAACGCCAGCGCCCACATTGATCGATTCTCAATTCACTTTTGTCGTCGTTGATTCTGCTCTTGGAACGGCGGCCGCCGCCTCGTCATTTGCCACGCAGGCGGAGGAAGGTTCGGCACCGTCGCTGTCGTCACCTTAATCACCGCGTGGGCGCGCAACCCCTGCCTGGGCGATTTTAATGGATGCGACGACGGATGGGGTCTTAAGGAAAGGCTGGCACAGCTGCCCGGCACTTGAAACGAGACGACTTTGCCGGGTTTAAGCGTCATAGAATGAATTGGTGAATTTTTTGGAGCAGGCACCCCGCATTTGATGCGGGGTGCTTTCGTCAGACACCCGGCCACATGAAAGTGGCCAGGTATCTAACGGACAATTACGGACGTTTCCGGGAGATACGCGAGACAAAGCAAAAGAGGCGGCACGGGCCGTCTCTTCTATTATCTGCAGGTGCCGGGCTGGCTGTTACTCTTCCGGCCGCACGCTATACCACGCCAGGGCGATAATGGGTATCTCCCGAATTCAAGCGCAAAAGTACGCTAAGGAATGCAAAATCAGCTGATTTCGAGGTAGGTTTTGCGATAATGCGAGCTCTCGGAGCTGGATTCTCCCGCATCAGCCCTGGATCCAAGTCGTTATCGGCCATTGAAGATGCATTCAGGGCTATTTGAATTCAAAATCAAGGCGAAAAGCCAATTCCAAGGGAAAATGCTGGTGCCTTAGATACCGTCTTGATTGTCAAGCGGAACCTTGGACATTAACAGCATAACTCGGATCAAAAGGTTGGCCCGACTTCAGCACACCGTAAACGATGTGTAGCAATTTGCGCATCGCCGCACCAACGATAACCATCTTGGGCTTGCCGCGTTCGCGGAGACGTTCAGCAAAGACCTGAATAATTGGGTTCCAGCGTAGAGCGACCAACGCCGGCATGTAGAGGGATCGACGCAAGTGGGCATTTCCTGTCTTGGAAAGATGGCCGCGGCGAAAGACACTGGAACCGGATTGATGCTCGCGAGGCGTAAGTCCAGCATAGGCGGCCAGTTGAGACGCACCTTCGAAACGGTCAAGCGATGGAATCTCGGCCAGCAGTTTCGCCGCTGTTACGTCGGCGATGCCGGGAATGGAAGTCAACAGGTCTTTCTGTTGTTTGAGGTCAGGATGTTGGTCGATATGATCATGAATACGGGCCATCAACTGGTTAATCTGTTCATCGAGGAAGGCAATATGGGCTTTCAGGGTTTCGAGCACAACGGCTGAAGGAGCGCCCGCCTGCAATCGATTTCTCTCCTGCTGGCGCATCGTTTGTAACGCGTCCAGTTGCCGAACCATCGCCTGTAACTCCTGCTGGGCCTGCGATGGCGGCGTCCACCGTTCTGGAGCCTGGGTAGCACAGAAGTGGGCAATGATTTTGGCGTCTTCCTTGTCCGTTTTGTTACGCTTGAGCTGGCTGGCCGCATAAGCCTGAATACGAGCCGGATTCACAACGCTGACTTGGTAACCGGTTTCGTACAAGAACAAGGCTAATTCATCACCGTAGCGGCCGGTTGCCTCTAGACAGGCGTGGAGGTCGTCCACCTTCCGTTTTTTCAGCCACTTCCGCAGAGTGACGAACCCCAGTGGGTCGTTGTCAAAGGTGGCCAGACGATACTCATCCTCTCTGAGGAGGGCTACATCGAACTTGCTCTTGGAGATATCGATACCCAGAATATCCATGAAGAAGCACCTCGTTTGTAAGACATAAGGCGGCGCTTGCTTGCAGAACCTGCTTGCGAATTCAAGCTCTACCCGTCAGACAGGTTGGCTTCAGATACCGTTCGTTCTCAAAGCAAGCACGAGGAAGGGGGCGTAATCTAAGCATCGAGTTCAGAGATTTAAGCGGACAAACAGGCTCACCCTTCCTCTTGCCCGTTGTGGAGTAGGCTATCCTACCCACCTTTAATATACAAGCGGACAGTTACGGGCGTTTCCGGGAGATACCCTTTACAGCGCTGTTCTTGGCGTTGGTTTTTTCGCGAGCTCTATAAAATGCCCTATTACCTCGTACCACAAATGGTTAATCATCTTCACGGCAATGCGGGCGTTAATGGCGTACTGGAACGGGTAGGTGGCAGGTAACGTCCCAAAACCACGCGACAGAGAAAGGGTTGTTCTTGCCGTTTACTTCATCAGGGCCACCAGGATGTCACATCAACAATTACCTGGTTGATTTCCCAAGCCAGATCGCTCGCTTCGGCCCCGCCCAGTACGGGGATGAGAGAGCCGATGTCAAACAAAAGGTTCTCGCGTGTTCGCCTGGCGGAGCGATGAAAAAGGTCCTGCAAGACCTTGGCCCAAAGATCCTTCGGTACGTCCAGTAAATGAGGACCCAGATCCCGGAGAGCTGCGGTGCGTGCATTGAGTGAATCAAGGGTTAGGGCAAGGCCAAGAACGTTTAGAGCGATTTTCTGACGTTTCTCCACGGAGAGCAAATATGGCAGCAGGGCGAGCAAAGCCTCCATTCTCCATCTTTCATCTTCTATCGTGGCGGCGATCGTGGACAGCTCGTCCAGTGATTCCTGGGGAAGGTAGGGAATAGCAGCGGTCAATCCTCGAGCTTGGAGGGCGAAATCTTTAATGCATGGTGCGACTCGTATGACCAGGTGAGGAAGGCCGCATTCGGCCAAAATGGGCATTAACCTTGCTAATGTCGCTGCCTGTGGGTCTCTGGTCATGATTTGTTCAATGACGGGCTGAAGCTCCTCAATGAGCGCCGACCGGGATTTGGAATCCGCAAATCGCAGACAGCCGGCGAGTGCTTCCCCGCGACAGGCGACATACTGTAAGGCGTCTGCCTCGAACCGCGCTCTGGTCGAGAATCCACGCCCAGCGAGTTCGGCTATCAAATGTGATAGCGCCTGTTCCTTTCGCCAGACGCTGGTTAGGGTGTGCGCCTCGGCCATCGCCGTATCTAGCAGGCCATGCTGGCTCAAGAGTTGCGCCGACCTGGCCAGAGCGTCGGACTTTTGCTTTTCGTTGGGGATAACTCTTATCAATTCGAGTATTTCAGCCACCAGCAAGTTCGTATCCAGGGCGGTGCCTGGAACGCTGCTGATCGCTAGAATGGCTCGCGTGCGCCAGTAAGGATTGACGATAGCCCTGGCCAGGGGAAGCAACTCCTTCCCGGTGATGAGCGGCAAATCGGCGATTATCTCCTCTATGAGAGCTACCCGCCGAGGCTCCTTGGGAATGCGACCGAGGGCGGCAAGCGTAGTGTCGATCCATAAAGCGGCCTCCTCACCCTTGAGCCAGGGCATCAATTGAACGAAGGCGCGTGACTGCTCAGCCGGATCAGAAAAGCCTTCAGGTAACCGACGTATCTCCTCGAGCACTTCCCATTGCAGGCCTGTCGTTAACGTCGGTAGGAGTTCAAGCAATCTTGCAAAGCGAACTTCGAGCTCATCGATCTGTCTGGTTCGACTAAGCGCAATGTCTTTAATGCCCGCGTTCTTCGAAGCTGAAAAGTGCTTGGACAGGCAAACCAGGACATAGGATTGAGCGTCAACATCGGAAATCGACTGTGCCGCCGACAAAGCACGCAGGACTAGGGCTCGTTTCTGCGGTTGGGGCGCGTATTGCGATAGCCGGCAAAGAACGACGGATTGCGCGGTGCTGGACGCCAGATGCTCCTCGATCGCCGCTGCCAGCTCGTTATGGTGTCGCGCCGGAAGAAATGGTATGAGTCCGGCGATGGCTTGCGCCTTGAACCTGTCAGTGCTCATCTTCAGGGCGATGGAATAAGTCGCCTCGAGCGATTCCCCGAACAAGAGAGGTGCGCTCCCGGCGATGGTCATAGCTCTGCTTTCCTGCTTGGTAAAGGTCTCGATGATTTCGGGCACAAGGACCAATTGTGATTTTGATAGATGCGGCAGAAGCCTGAGCAGCGCGTTTGCACGAAGAACTTCGTCTCTGATCTGGGGGATCGTACCCAGGGTATGTTCCACTGTCTCGTCGGCTGCCGGGTCAAGAAGAAACGGAGCGAGTCCTGTGAGCGCCGTCGTACGGGCGGATGCACTCTCTAACCGCCGCGTCGTGGCCTGGGCTTCAATCAGAAGATCGGGCGGTAAGAGATGCGCACTGCCGGCAATTATTTCACTGCGCATCTCCTCGTTGTCGATTTGCCGGGTCGCCTCGACGATGGCCTGAATGATCGCTTGTCGTCGCCGCGGCGCATAGGCGGCTAAGCCTAGGAGAGCCTGAGCGCGGCGAAATGGTTTTCCCAAGCCGGCAGCCTCGTTCAAGAATTCCTCGACCATATCCTCGGGGATATAAGCAGCCAGGTCAACAAATGCATCGGCTTTGGCCACACTCAGCCCCGTCGTAGACGCCACCGCGAGTATCTCTTGCCACGTGGCGGCTTTTATGGCCGAGGGTAACAACTGCGCTATTTTAGCCACAGTCGCGACCGGGCTGCGCGTGCCTCGAATACGCCACGCCGCGGCGAGCGCCTCCTCCAACACGACAGATTGATCACCCGCCGGTAAAAAGGCAGATAGGACTAACATTGTCTCGGCTTGTTGCTGAGGAAAGGGCATCTGCCGGGTGTAGGCCAGAGCCTGAGGGATGTCCCAGACGCCGCTGTCAATCAGGCTGGCGATCAGATCGGTTGGCAGATTGCGTGCCAAGCTGTTGACGGAGCTGGTGATCAGCGCGTACCGTATTTGAAACCCAAGGGGACTTTCCGCCGCAGTTTGCGGGTTTGGCGATTCACGGTCTACAGCGCGCCAGATGGCGTCGATATCGGCTAGAAAGGAGGATACTTCGCCCGCCGCCTCTTTAGCCGTATACCACGCGTGGGCGTGCTGGGTGGCGCTCAAATTCAGAATACGGTGCGCGTCGTCATAGCGGCGGCACGATATGAGATGGGGAATCAGATGACGGCTCTCGTATCCGGTGATCGAGGCTACCGGGTTGTCTGCCAGTTCCATCACGGTTTGTCCGGCGGGAATATTTTGAGCAGCGCGGCGTTGACAATGAGGTCATGGTAATCGTCTAGCCCCACTTCTTCCTGTAAAAAATCGCGAAAGCTTGTGTGGTAGATGCGGAAGCGCTGCTCACCGGCCGTTTCATCCTCGTTCAGGAACTCGCGCCAACCGGCGATCACTTCCCGTACCTGGTAGTGGGGCAGCCCCGACCAGTGTGCCAACTGGGAGACGGACACGGATTCGCGAACGGTAGCCAACAGACAGATGACTGGCCGGATAGATTTGTCGAATTGCGCCGGATAGCGCCCACACATCAATCGCCAGTGCGCCTTATAGTAGCCGCGCAAACCTTTGGGCAGGTTCAGCACCGCGTTCGCATGTAGAAGCCCATACTTGCCCGCCCGGATGTCGTTGAGAACGTACGTGAGATACATGAAGTTCCCCTCGCTCTTCTCGGTGAGGATCTGTATCAATTCGCTTTCATCGATATCGCCCGGGGCCAACTGTTGGCTTATTTCCAATCGGTGCGCCTGCAAGTAGTTACTTATGTAGGTCCTTACGTCTTCCAAATTCCGCGGATCGTCATCGCCAAGATAGATATCCCGCTGTTGATCGACCACCAGGGCGGGGTCGTGCTGGGGCCGAGTTGTGACGATCACGTAGACGCCTACAGGCAGCGACGGAGGGAGAAAAAGCCGGTTCGTCCTGGAGGACCACCCAACTTCTTCAGCCTCGTCCAGGGCGTCGACTAATACCAGGAGCGGTTTTGCCCCCAGTTGCGCCGAGGCTTCAACCAACAGACGCGACAGATAACCACTATCTTTGGAAGCGTCAGCCGGTAGCACCGAATGGGGCAATCGGTAGCGAACGATCAACTGAGCGCATATATTTCGCAGAAATTGATCTGGCGTCCTGATGTTCTGGGCGGCGACGTTGAAATGGTGTACGGAACCCCATTGTTCCACGAGATGGGCCAGCAGGGCGGTTTTGCCTATTCCCGGCTCCCCTGACACGATGATGTACCCGGAGGTGAAGGCGGGGTCGTCTATCAGGCCAAGGATCGCCTGCACAATGTATTCGCGTCCGACGAACAGCCGCGTTCGTTCCCGTACCAGGTTTTCAAATTCCTTGATGCGAATGTTGGCAGCCATGTCCTGAGGCGCAAGCGAATAGAGGCGAAAGATATCGCTAAATTCGGTTACTAATCTCACCAACCCTTCCGTGTTGTGTTCGATCCGGTGCAGGCTTCGGGTGGCGACAAAGGGCATCAGGACGGGGTTGGCGGTGATCTCCGCCTCCATGTTATCGATGAGGTAGGCCAGCGGCTCAGACAAATCCACCGCAGGCGGCGTCGAAAACTGTTTGTACCACAGTGCTTCGAGTGTGGGTTTGTAGGGAGACCGGTTGGGTGTCAGCAGCTTGGCCATCTCGGTTGCTACCTCCGGTTTGATCAGGTATTGCGCGTCGAGCAAGGAGTTGGCAAGCTCCGGATATTCGCGGGCAAAATTATTAAATGCCGTGGAGAGGCTGGCCTTGAGGGCCAGCTTCTCAGGTGAATCACCCTTTAGCCGGTCGAGCTGTTTTGAGACAATGTTTCTCTCAGCGAATTTGGCTATCAAGACGCTCAAGATCGCTTCTGCCACTGCTCCGATTAGTACCTCTTCCATGTCTTTCCTTGTCTGCAAAATCGCTGCCGTAATCCTAAAGCGAAGAATCAATTACGATAGCGATTACGATCTAGACCGAAAACACCTTCATCACCTCATCCCCCAGGTGGTTGATCACCTTCACGGCGATGCGGCCGCCGGCCGGGCGGGGGAACGGCCGCGACACCGCGCGGTAGAGCGTCTCCCAGGCCTCGGGGTCGATCTCGGCCTTCAGCGTCGTCTTCAGTGCCTTGTAGGGGTCGTTCATGCCCAGGAAGTAGGCGTGGCGGACGAAGAAGCTCTCTTCGTTATAGTCGGTGTCGATGAACCAGCAGGCGATCTTGTCGGGGCCGGACGAGCGCACCTGCCCCGATTGGGGATGGAACATGTCGACGCCGCGGAGCTCGACCTCGACGAGGCCGTCGCCGGCGTCGCGGATGTCGATGTCGGGCTCGCCGAAGATGACGAACAGGTTGCCCGCGCCGGTGTTGGCCAGGTCGGCCGCCATGTGCAGGTCGGTGTTCATGCGCGCCTTGAGGACGGGGATTTTGCCCAGCCGCTCGAACTCGGCCGAGTGGGCGTCGTAGTTGAAGGCGCAGGCGATGACGACGTCGAACCCGGCGTCGGCCGCCTCGCGCGCGGCCAAAACCAGATCGGGCCGGGCGACGGTGCCGAACTCGGGGCCGATGAAGATGCCCGCCCGGCGCTCGACGCCGCTCTCGCCCTCCAGGTAGACGCCCTCGGCGGCGATGTACTGGCCGGGCCAGCCGGTCAGGGCGGTGAAGGTGAGGCGGTCGGCTTTGTGGGCCTGCTGGACGCCGGCGGCGCGCAGGTTCTCCAGGATGACGGCGGCGAAGTCGGCCCCGTCGCCGTCATAGATGGGGCGCTCCTCGCGGAAGATATTGCCGCTCAGCGGCCGCAGTTCCTCGTCGGCGTCGACGGCCAGCACCCGTTGGTCATCGGGTGCTATCACCCGATGGGGCGAGAGGCTCTCGACGGTGAACGGCCCGGCAACGCGGACGATGCTGTTATCGGTGTAGGGCCGGTCGTACAGAAACTCCTGGTCGGCGGCGGCGGCGATGGAGGCGTCGATCTCCCGCTGCCGCGCGATCCGCAATTCCCACCACTGCCCCAACAGCGAATCGAGCGAATCGATCGTCGCCGTCCGTTCTTCACTCGCAACTACCTCTTCCCCCGTATCTCGTATCTCGTATTTCGTATTTCGTCCTCTTTCACTCGTCACTCGTCGCTCGTCACTCGTCACTCGAGGTATTTCCCACTCCTCCCAACTCTCCCCCGCCACCCGGTTGATCTCCGCCCGCAGCGGCTCCATCTCGGCCTGGAACCGCTCCCAGATGACGTCGATCTCGGCGTTGTTGGCGATGGACTTGAGGGTGATGTGGGGCACGCGCTCGTAGACGAAGCCGTGGCGGATGTCGTTGAAGGTCGGGGCCGAGGACGGCAGCGCGCCGCGCAGCTCGGCCTCTTTCTTCTGCCCGGTGGGCGAGTCGGCCAGCAGGTACCAGGGGTAGCGCGCGCCCATGATCCGCGCCCGGGCCAGGGCCAGGGCCACGCGCGAGGTGTCGATGGTGATCCAGCGCCGCCCCCACTGCTCGGCGACATAGGCCGTCGTGCCGCTGCCGCAGGTCGGGTCGAGGACGAGATCGCCGGGGACGGTGGTCATGAGGATGCAGCGTTCAATGACTTTCAAACCAGTTTGGACAACATAGCTTTTTGGACCCCCATACTGACTTTGACCTACTGTATCGGTCCAGATAGTCGTTAAAGGCATAGCAGAGTAGTCATCTAAATAACGAACATAGCCGACCCCTCCCCGCCCTGAAGGATAAATTCTATTAGCCCTTAATAGGCGCGATACTCCGGTCTGAGTCGTTGACCATCCACGTGTACCTGAAGGATAATACGCTCGTCCATGCACTTGAACCGGAAAGTACATGGCAGAGCCTTCCCCTGATCCTCTCCCTTGTCTTTGTGATGAAAGGTCGCCAATCGCAATAAGCCGGGAATTTTGAACGGGTTTGAACCCTGCCTTTTCCACATCGGTTAACGGCCTCCAGTTAAAGGGAGATAGTTCTACAAATCGATACCCTGATGTTCCTTCTGAACCCATTTCTTTTGTCTTTAACAACGTGCGATACTTCAAATGCGATTTATTCCTCGCATACCATAGACAATAGTCAGCAATACTAGGCAAATACTCCGCAGTTTGTCCAACAGTCTTTGCAAAAACGATATCGACAACGTGGTTTTCCTTCCCGAAAACCTCATCCAGCAAAGATCGAACGATATGAACATTCTCATCCCCGATCTGCACAAAGACCGACCCGCTCTCGGTCAGCAGATCGCGGGCGACGATCAGCCGGTCGCGCAGGTAGGTGAGATACGAATGGATGCCTTCGCGCCAGGTGTCGCGAAAGGCCCGCACCTGCTCCGGCTCGCGGGTGACGTGGTCGGCGCTGCCGTCCTTCACGTCGCGGCTGGTCGTCGACCACTGGAAGTTGGAGTTGAACTTGATGCCGTAGGGCGGGTCGATGTAGATGCACTGGACCTTGCCGCGCAGCCCTTCGCGCTCGGCCAGCGAGGCCATCACCTGCAAGGAGTCGCCCAGGATGAGGCGGTTGGTCCAGTTGGCGTCGTGGCGGTAGAAGTCGGTGGCCGTCGCGCCATCGGGCAGGCCGTTGAAGTCGGCGAAGAGGTCCAGCTGCAACGGCGCATCGGCGGCGGCCTCGGCCCGCTTCTTGCTCTCGCGCCGCAGGTCGTCGATCAGCACCTTGGGGTGGACCTTCTCCTGGATATAGAGCGGCGGCGCGGCCACGACCAGGTCGCTCCAGTCGCGCAGGTCCTTGCCCCGCCAGACGAGCTGCGGGTCGAGGTCGGGGTTGCGCCGCTCATAGGCGACGAGGATGGGCGACTTGAGTTCGTCGTCGACCACCGGCTCGTATTCGGCCGTGGGGATGTTCGGCCGTTTGGCCTCGTCGTGGCGCAGCGTGGCGATTTGTTTGGTCTTTTTTGCCATCGATTCTCTCCAATCAAAATCGTAATCGCTATCGTAATCGCTATCGTAATCGTATTCGTAATCGTATTCGTAATCGATTCTGCGTCTTTTCGTTTACGACAACGACAACGAATACGATCACGACAATGAGCCGGCGACCGCTACCTGCCGCAATGCCAGCTCATAGGTATTAGCCGTCTCAAAAATCCAGTCCGCCAGCCGGTCCCATTGCTCCCGCTTGCTCCAGTCGGCGGGTTGACGCTTGATGAAGAAATACGGCCCGGCCTCATCCCCTATCTCAACCTCGGTGGCCGCTTGCAGCGCGGCCGCATGGGGCGCGAGTTGCTGATAGACTTCATGCGCGTCGGCGCCGCGAACACCGCGAATGAAAACGCCGACATTGACATTTGCCAGCCAGTACGACAGGACCATGTCCAGACCGTCGAGCATGCGCCAGCGGTTGCTGACGGCCTGCGCCCCGCCGTGGCGCAGTTCTTCGGGATGGCGCGCCAGGTAATGCTCCCAAAACTCCAGGCGCTGCTGGGCGAGTTTGGATGGGCCTTGGGTTACTTCCCGAATGCGGCGCTCCCACTCGTTCGGCCGTTCCAGAACCTCGAAAACGGGCGCGAGCGGAGAATCCGCGATGCGAACGACCTTAACGCGGATGGCAAAGAAGGCGAACTCTTCCGTCGTGTGGTCGTTCAGCCAACGGACGGCCGACAGGTGTTCATCACGATAGACAGGAGCGATCCAGATAATCGTTTTGGCCTCCAGCCCGGCCAGATAGGTCATAATCTTGCCCAGGTGGTCGTGATCGGTTATTTCCAATTGATTTTCAATCAGCACCCGCGTGTCATCTGAAGGATTCTTCGCCAGAATGTCGGCCTTGTACAATCCGACGGGCACTTCAACCCCTTCCAACTCCAGAGGGATGCCGATCTCATCGGACAGCACGTCCAGATGTTGCGCCAGCCACGGCGTGAAGCCAAGCGCCTCGTGTGTCCAGGCCAGGCGCAGGGCCACCTCCTCCAAGGTTCCGAGTTCAGGAATCATCACACCTTTTCTCCTTCGGCCACGAACCGGGCGATCAGCTCGTCAAACTCCTTTTCCATCTCAAACACCGCCATAAACTCCGCATGGGCCCAGCGGCCGTGCGTCTTCAGGTTGTTCACCCCCGGCACCCACTGCGTGCGCATGGTGTTGGCCTTCTCCTTGGCATCTTCTTTCCGGTAGCCCTTGATCTCGACCACCAGATTGAGCAGGTCATCAGGACCGCGGCCGTCGTCGATCCGCACGATAAAGTCCGGGATGTAGGTGCGCTTCACCGCTTTAAAGAGGTAGGGTACCTCGAAGCCCAGCCCCTGGTTGGCGACATAGGCCAGCACCCGCGGGTGGCGCTCGACCACGCGACAAAATTCGACTTCCCAGTCACTGTCACAGATGATCCAGTTGACCGGACACTTGCGCGGGTCGGTCTGCCAGCGCGTCGCCTTCGAGGTGCTGAAGTTGATGAACCGCGACGAGCCGGTGGGATTATAGGCGTCGAGCGTGGCCAGCACCGGCTTGTCGCCCTCGATGGCCTCGGTGATGGCCGCCTTGATCCGCTCGCAGGCCATGTCGGCGATCTCCTGGTAGAGCACCTGGGCCGGGTAGGTGCCGCCTGTGCAGTGCAGGCAGTCGGCCAGCCACTGGCGAGTGATCGCCTTGAGCTGGCCGAAGAGGTGCAGCTTCGGCTCTTCGCCGGGGTCGCGGAACTTGTTGTAGAGCAGGTAGCTCGTCAGGCGGTAGACGATGGTCGCCTCGCGCATCTGGCCCAGATGCCGGACGGTCAGGTCGACGCTCTCGCCGACGATGCCGCGATTTTCGGTCACTGACGGGCCGACCAGCAGCGGGTTCAACTCCAGCACCGAATCGGCATTGAAGCGGGCGCTCAGCCGCGTCTCCGGCAGCTCGACGCGGTAGCCGGTCACGCGCGGAAAAGTGATCTCCAGGTGGTCGCGATGGGGCCGGACGGCCTGGACCTGAATCGTGCGTCGCGGCTTTTTGGGCGGGGCGACGACCGGCTGGGCGGTGAAGTCGAAGGGGATGCCCAGCACGTCGGCATATTCCACAGAGAAACGACCTTCCTCGTCGAGTTCATAGGACTGGCGGCGCAGGGCGCGGCCGACCACCTGCTCGCACAACAACTGCGTGCCGAAGGCGCGGATGCCCAGGATGTGGGTGACGGTGTTGCAGTCCCAACCCTCGGTCAGCATGCCAACCGACACCACGCAGCGGACCGATTCGCCCAGCCGCCCCTCCTTGCCGACGGTGTTCATCACCTCGCGCAGCAGGTCCTGGTCGGTGATCTTCTCGGCCGTGGCCATGTCGCCGCGGGCGCGCAATTCGCGCCGGAAGCGATCGATCTCGTCGGCGGCCATGGCGCGGAAGTTGTCGTCCAGCGCGTCGCCCGATTCCAGTTGCTCGCTGTCGATGAGCAGCGTCATCGGCCGGGCCAGGCGGTTGCCCTGCTCGTCATAGTTGCGGAAGAGTGACAGGCGGCCCTCGTGAAAGTTCGTCCGGTCGCCCGTCTGGCGCTCGAAGCCGCCGATGTAGTCGTAGACCAGCTTGGAAGTCGAGGTGTTGTTGCAAACGACGATGAAGACCGGCGGCGTGGGAATGCCGGCCTCCTGCCAGAGGTCATAGGTGCGGGCGTAATGGCCGTAGAGAGCGTCGAGCGCCGTTTGCAGCTCGGCCGGCAGTGACAGCGGGTCGAGAGTGGCCATCTTGCCCCGCCCTTTTTTCGGCATCCGCGTGCGGATATGCTCCCACAGGTTGCGGAATTTGGGCATGTCCCCGCCGGGCACATTGTCGGCCACGGGCACGCGCGGCAGCTTGACGATGCCGCATTCGATCGCGTCCATCAACGAAAAGTCGCTCGCCGTCCAGTGAAACAGGGTGCCCTCCGGATAGCCTGAGCCGCGCAGGAAGAAGGGCGTGGCCGAGAGGTCGATCACCTTGCGGATGCCCGGATTCTCGCCACCCAGCGTCCGGCTGACGGCTTCGATGCCGTTGATCCACAGCCGGGCGGCCTCGTTGTTCTTTTTGGCTTCTTCCAGTTCGTCGCCGGCCAGCTTTTCCTCCTCGGTCAGCGTGCGCTCGCGATAGCAGTGGTGGGCCTCGTCGTTGAGCACCAGGATGCGCTTCATCGTCATGAGTTCAGGCATCACCCGCTGGAGCATCTGTCCCTCCGACTCGACCGTCTCCAGGGCCGGGCCGCGGCCCTGCAACAGGTTGCGCGTCCCCCGCGCCAGGTCAAGTGTCTCGCGGCGCTTGAAGGCGTGGAAATTGGTGACGACGATCTTGGCCTTGCCGAGTTCGGGCAGGAGGTCGGGCGGAACCAGCTCGCGGGCGGCGTAGTAGCTGTCAGGGTCGTTGGGGTACAGCACGCGCAAGCGGTCGCGAATGGTGATGCCCGGCGTGATGACCAGGAAACCGCGGGTGAAGCGATCGCTCTGCGGGTGGCGCACGGCGTTGATCGTCTGCCAGGCGATGATCATGGCCATCACCATCGTCTTGCCCGCGCCGGTCGCCAGTTTCAGCGCGACGCGATCCAGGTCCGGGTTGGCTTCGGCGTTGGCGTCCTGGATGGTTTCCAGCAGCGCCAGCTCGGCCTTGCCCATCCGGGGGGCGACCTCGGTCAGCCAGATCATGGTTTCAACGGCCTCGATCTGGCAGAAGAACGGCCGGATCCCCTGGAAGGGATGGTGCCGCCAGTGTTGCAACAGCCGCGCCGTTTCCGGCGTTACCCGCCAATCGGCCGGGTTAGGAATGAGCCGCCACCGGTCCACCCGCGTGCGGATGGCGTTGACCATCGACGTCGTGTCAAACTGGCGATCGGCCGTCGTCACCCCTTCGGCGCCAATGGCCAGGGTCGCCTGCTGGTATTCGGCCGTTTTCCTGTCTTTGCGCTTGCGGGGTTTGGGAACCGGCGTGACGAATTTGGCACTGCGCCGGTAGTCGAGGATAGTGTTGGTCGGCTGGCCGTCTTCGTCCAGCTCCCAGTGACGGGCGGGATACTCGTAGGGTGAGTTGAGAATGGGCTTTGAGAAGAAATCTTCCGACATAGCGATCAGTGCTTCTTTCTATGAGTGCATGCCTGTCCTTCACAAGCGAACTTGTGGATAGGCTCCGGCGTTACCGGGTATGCTGGTTATCAGGGTATCAACCGGAACGTGTGTTACCAGAGTTTTTGTGGCACTCCAGTTCGAATATTATGTCACTTCAGGCTTACAATCGCAATGAAGCGCACCGGTGAATCACAACTCCCGCCGCACGTCACGGACGGCATCGACCGCTGAGACGCCCGCCGGCCAGGCGTCCGAGATCTCCGCCGCCAGCCGGTCCATGTCGGTCATGAGGGCCGCCACGTCAGTCTGCGCCGGCGGCGGCGGCCGCACGGGCACAAGGCGGGCGACCACCTCGCCGCGGTAGGTGATGTCCACCACCTCACCCCGCTCGCGCACGCGGCGAATGATTTCACTCGTCCTGGCCTTGAGTTCCCGAATGCCGACAGCGGTCATCGTCCACCTTCTGTATCCAACCGGTCAGGGTCGAGGTGGAGCCGGGGCTCAGCCATTGGATTCGCGGGCCAGCCGCGCCTCGCGCGCGATGTGGGTTGCTATCTCCGCCTGATGGGCGGCCGCGAAAGCCAGCGCCGCTTCGATCTGTCCCAAGCTCAGGTCATACTCCCCGGCGATCTCATCCGGGCTCATGCCCCACTGTTCATGGGCAACGGCAATAGCCTGGACGCGCACGCCCGTGCCGCGCAATACCGGTTCCGGGACGCCGGCCGCTCCGCGCCGGTAGGTGATCTGTGGGAACTGCGGGTCGTCAAGCTGCTGGTTGAGCGCGCCGACCTTCTCGGCCGTCGCCCAGAGGATGAACTGGTTGAGCGAGACACCCTGCTGGTGGGCCAGCGCCTCAGCCTGTTGCTTGAGTTGTTGCGGTAAGTTCAACGGATAGCGGGCCATAACGTCCTCTCTTTCACGATCATAGGTATCGCTTGAAATATCATATAATACATCTCCAAAGCCGTCAACTCGCCAACCGGTCGCTTTCCGGCCGCTGCGACCGTCTCGCTTTTCTCCTCTCCACTCCCTTTTCAACCAACCGCATCCCCTTCCCTATAATCCCCGGCATCGACTCATCGTCTTGACTGATACCGACGGAGCAACCCATGCCGCAAGAACCCCAGACCGAAATCATCGTCCGCGACTGGCAGCCGGGTCAGGCGTTCAACCTGGCCTTCGTGCGACCGGGTGAGTGGAAACTGTCCCAGCCCCATCTGCCACCCGGCACCCCGATATTTAAAGTCATTCCCGGCGGTATAGCAGCCGAGGGTCCGCAACCGGACCCGGACTCAGAACCAGAACCAGAGGCTGAGCCACCTCCGCCGCCACCGGACCCGCCCCCGGCGTCGACCTCAGAGCTCCTCATCTTCGACTGGAACCAACCAGTCACCACCGCCGAACGCGGCTTCCCCTGGGACAAGCCGCCGCGAAGCGAAGCCAATGGCGACTGGACAAAGCCCGTCAACTACGCCGAAGGGACCGTCTATCTCCGCGCCGAAATTCGCCAGATGCCCTCGCCCAGGACGGTGCGGCTGCAGTTCTGTCACTGGCAGGACAACAATGCCCTGGAGACCTGCAGCAGCCTGGGACGGCTGGTGTATCAGGGGCAGCTGGTCGGGCTTGCCGGTGAGGAGAACTCCAGAGGTCCCCGGCTAAACCGGCCGGTTTGCATAAAGTCTTTTAGCACGCTGATGGTTGCTTCTGGATCACCAAAGCGCGTGTTGGCGATCTCGTCAAAAAAGATAACATCGCGGTAGCCAAGGATGCCGATTTTGCGGCTGGCCAGGTTATAGAACAGGGTAGCAGGGGTGGCTTTACCGCCCGAGATGACGAATGAACGGCTTGAGGTGTTACGATAGGTGTAAGTCTTGCCCGTTTCTCGAGGCCCCAGTTCGATGAGATTATAGTTAGGCTCCACAAAAGGGACCAGACGGAGTAGTAACAACATCTTTATCCGCAGGTCAAATCTGTCTGGGTTAAACCCAATACTGGTGACAAGCAGGTTTATCCATTCGTCATCACTGAACAGCCGCCGCTTGGCCGTATAATCCTCCAAATCAAGACGGGTGATCTGGAACGGTTTGAACTCGCGGACAAAGAAGGGAAAAATGCGTCCGCCCAGCTCGTAGCGAGCATCGTACTCGATGGTCATGGTGCCCCACGCCCCACCGGTCAGGAGTGCATCGCCATGGTCTTGTAGCACTTTCTGCGAAACCCGCACGTAGCTATCGCCCAACGCCGGCACCTCAGCCCAGTAGTGATCGCGCGCGGCGTCCAGTCGCACCTGGAGCGAGCCGAGCAGCACATACTCGCTACGCTCTTTGATGCGGCTCTTGATCAGTTCGCGGGCTTCGCTGTCCACATAATGCTCTTGCAGCAAACGGTCAATGCGTTGTTGCCCGGCGATCGGATTGTCCGGGTCCACGTAGCGAGCGCATAGGTATTCCATCACATAGCGTGGGAATTCCTTATAGGCCTCATTCCAGCGGGTCAGCGGTTTCAGGACCAATCGATCCCTCATGAGCTGTAACGCCATCTCGTCGGTTGGGGTTAGTGCGTGCGTGTCTGCGGTCATTTTGTTGCCTCAATCCCGGTGCAGTCAGTGCTAGATTTCCAGATCATCCTTGAACCACCTGGACGCCATTCTGCAAGCGAACCAGCAGGAACTGGTGGCCATCGTCGACGTGTTCGAACCGCGGCACGCCGCCGTCAAAAAATGGTTGGAGGATAAGGGCCACGACGCAGCCAAGGTTCGGACCTTCACCGATTACCGGCGCATGTTCGACACGATCGGCGGAGAGTTCGACGCGG
>JAWOHK010000052.1:0-24227 GCA_046485205.1 Chloroflexota bacterium
CTTCAACGGTATACATTAACATTGAAAACATTAACGGTACTGTTTTCGGAACCAAACTTTACGATATAAATGTAGAATATACTGCCGGTGCTGTAACTTCGACCTTTGGACCGATAGAAATCAATAATACTTTCCCCGATGCAATTATCGATAATTTAATAAACAATACTGACTATGATAAAGAGTGTGGCTATCGAGGGCCGGCAATTCGCGGTAGTAGTTGGGCGGCAGATCCTCCTCCACCTGTCGTAGCGCCTGCCGGACGACGTAATAATTGTCGAGGATCCACTCGGTGGCGCCGGCAAATATGAGTTCCTCGTCGGTGGTGGTCGCCAGGATCTCGTAGGCTTCTTCAAAGGACTGTTTCTGCCGGCGCAGTTGTTTGAGAAGGAAAAGAGTCGGTGATTGTCGGGCATGGAGACTGTGCTCGGCGGCCAACTGGCGAGCCAAGATCTCCGGTTGGCTAACCATTCCGTCGGTCCGGGAAGGCGTCGCTTCAGATTGTCTACTGGATTCAATCATTAAACAAATTATTCTAGTGGCACACTTGCAAGCACCCGGCCCCGGCGACCCTGCGCCAGATCAACGTTTGTCTCGGCTACAGAAAGGCGTAGCTGTTCCTCCGGTAGATCCTGATAAATGAGCAACGGCGCGTGGCCATAGTTGATAAATTCGGTCACCATGCTTCCGTAGGGGTGATTGGCGGCGGTTCGTCCGTGGGCGGAAAAGATGACCAGGTCGGCGTTAGTTTCCTCGGCCAGCTCCAGCAACGAAGAGGGTGGACTTTCGCTGACAAGCACTTTGTAGCTCGCGTGGGGACATAGACGATCGCAAATTTGCTCCAGGTATTCCCTCGCTTCCTGCTCGTTTCGACGCGTGAAATCGTCGATAAATGAAGCATCCGCTGGCGACGGTGGCTGGCGGAAGCCCACAGGGCTGGAGACGATATGGGCGAGTATAATTTCTGCGCCATCTTCCTTGATTAATTTCGGGAAGATGGGCAACACTCCTTCGGCCCGCCGCGAGCCGTCCAACGGCACCAGGATGCGCTTGTATTCGATCGGCTGAAGACTATCCTGCGGTTTGGAGGCTGAGGCACGGACGATCAAGACCGACCGGAAGATCCGCATAATAACCTTTTGCACAATTGAACTGATATTCCAATCGCTCAACCCACTGCGGCCGTGGCTGCTGAGCATGATCAGATCGCAATCATTCTTGGCGGCGAAACTGATGATGCGTTCCGCAGCCGCGCCCTCAAGCAGTTCCGTCTCCGCCGGCTGTGTCACTTCCGACCAACGCGCGCTGAGTTGTTGCAGGTAGTTTTGTCCCTCAGCCTTGAGCATTTGCCAGGTTAGCGGATCGACACGGGCTTCGGCCGTAGCGTTTAAAGGTTCGAGAACATGAGCGAAGGTTACTTTGGTTTCAAATGCCTGACTGATAGTCAGGGCGTGGGGTAGAATACCCTCGGCCAGCGCTGAGCCGTCCAAGGGAACGAGTACACTGTTGAACATCATTCACCTCCAGATGTCGACCTATCGAGGATCGCCCGCAAAGTTTTGCACTTGTGTTGTTGGCGATCCTACTCATCCACCAGCAAACCGCGTTCACAATTCCAGCCAAATGCGGAAGCTCGGCCACGTGATTGGTATGATGCAGCAGAAGATTTTAAACCGGGGTGCTCGTCAGTATTGTATGGATCAACCTATTCGAGAGAAATCTGACATTTGAGTTAGCGAATCTCGGAGGAACATGGTTACCACCTAACAAACATCCGTCTATTAAAAGTATACTTTGAATTATTTGGTTAACAAACCGGGTCATGAAGGATTTAGAAACCAGAAACCGGGTTCCTCTCTGGTACAGGTGCCAATCACGTAATCAAAATATTTTCTTTATTAAATCACCCATACCTCCCGCGGCGGCAGGTCGATCGATGTGTCCTTTATCTCTACCGCATGCGCCTGTTCGCTGAAATTCAACAGGATCGTGTACGGTCCGCGGCGAAGTACGAGGCAACCCGGCGGTGGCACGGTCGCCGGCGTCATCGCGCATTGGGCAAGCAAGTGATCCAGTAAAGCCCCGGCCTGTTCCGGCGTGGGATACCAGCCCACTGTCGTCACCCGGCCCGCGCCCAGTGTATGCTCGCATAGCGCCGCCTCGCCTGTCTCGTATCGTCCGATGACAGCCGCCATATCCGGTTCGAGGGTCTCATACCAGATTGTCGCTCCGCCATCCAGGCCGGGTATGTCGGTGCTCAACTCGACCTCGATGCCATCGGGCAGGGATTGCCACGAGGTCACCGTCAGCCCGCTCAATGGGCGCAGCAGGCCCGGCAGCGGCCGGCCGGTTACAAGGTTGGTCGGCGTTTTGAAGCCACTGCGCAGGCCCAGCAACAACGTCCCGCCACCGTGGACATAGTCTGACAGATGGTTGACGACCGTTTCGTCCGGTAGATGCAACGTCGGTGCCAGAACCATTTTGTAACCATTCAGATCGGCCCGAGTCGAAACCAGATCAACGGCGACCCCCAACTTTTGCAAGACTTCATAGTACACGAACAGATGACGCAGATAGTGAAAACCGCGCCGCTGGGGTTGCAATTCGAGGGCCCAGAGGTCGTCGTAGTCGATGAGCATCGCCACCTCGGCCCGCCATGGTTCGGCGGCCACGGCGGCCATCAGGCCGCGTTCCCCGCGCATCGACTCCACGTCCCGCAGTCCCTGGGCCGGTTCGCCATCGTGGCGCAGCAGCCCACTATGATATTGCTCCTGGGCGAAGAGAGTCGGTCGCCAGCGAAAATACAGGCAGGCCTCAGCCCCTTCGGCCAGAGCATGCCAGGTCCACAACCGTGTTGTGCCCTCCCGGATGCCGGGGTTGACCTCGCCCCAATTGATCAAACCGCATTGCTGTTCCATGATCCAGAATGGCGCGCCTTTCAACCCACGCATCAGGGCGTGGGCCATGCTGGTGATGATCGGGTCGCCGGCGTCGTAGGCATAGAGCGGGTCGTTTCGTCTCGTGTCGCGCCCCGGCGGGTAGAGGATCGACCGCCAACGGTCAGGGTTGCCGGTGGGATAATTGTCCCAGGTGACGAAATCGAGCGGCCGGGCCAGGTCGAACTGGTCCAGATCGCGGTACAGGCCCATAAAATTATGGGTGATGAAGCCCGAGGTGTTGGCTCTCAGAATCTCGATCTGTTGCAGCTGAAACTCGACATAACTTTCAGAGGCAAAGCGGTAATAATCTAGCTCCTGGCTGGGATTGGCCTTATCAATCGTTTCGTCGGGCAATTGAACTTGCTCCCAATCGCTGTAGGTTTGCGACCAAAAGACCGCGCCCCAGGCTTCGTTCAGCGCATCAAGTGTTTGATAGCGGTCCCGCAACCAGCGCCGGAAACGGGCAGCGCAGGCCTTGCAGTAGCAGCGGGCGGTCTTGCCACCACCGAATTCGTTGTCGATTTGCCAGCCGATAATGCGCGGATCGCGGCCATAGCGCTCGGCCATAGCCCGAACGATACGGCGGCTGTGATCGCGATAGCCCCCGTGATTGACGCAGGCGTGACGGCGAGAGCCATGCTTGCGGCGGCGGCCGTTGCTGTCGACCCGCAGGCTGTCGGGATAAGCTTGAGTCAGCCATGCCGGTGGAGTGGCTGTCGGCGTGCCCAGAATTACCTGCAGGCCAGCCCTGGCCAGGATGTCGATGGCCCGATCTAACCAGTCCCAATCATATGTGCCGGGCGAAGGCTCCATCTTGGCCCAGGCGAATTCGGCGATGCGGACTAACTCCAGACCGGCCTCGACCATCAGCCGCGCATCCACCGGCCATCGTTTCTCGGGCCATTGTTCAGGGTAATAGCAAGCGCCTAGGTTCATAAGATGAGTTACCTTGTTGGGCAAACAGCCCTGACTCCGGTTGTTCAGTCAGGATTGACCGAATTACTTTGCGATTCGCTCCAGGAGCGGACAAACCCAATCGCATCGCGCCAGCGAGCAAAGCCTGCATCGCGACGGGAGGGCGGAATGCATGGCTCGAATACGGTGCGCGTGCCGGGAGACGGCGGCAATTCGTCGTCGCTCGACCAGAAACCCGCTCCGCACCCGGCCAGCAACGCCGCAGCATAAGCGGTTGTCTCGGCGAAAGTCGGCCGCAGCACCGGAATTCCGGTCAGATCAGCCTGAATCTGGCAGGCGATATCGCTGGCCGTCACCCCGCCGCCGACGAGCAGTTCTTCTACCCGCCGGCCGGTGTCGCGCTCGATCGTCTCCAGAATGTCGCGTATCTGGAAGCCTAACGCTTCGAGAAAAGCACGAACGATATGGCCGCGGCGCGTTCCGAGAGTCAGCCCCAACAGCGTGCCGCGGGCCTGCGGGTCATTGTAGGGCGCATTCAGCCCGGTGAACGCCGGGACGAATACCACCTCACCTGCGTCGGGCACGCCGGTCGCCAGCCCGTCCAGTTCATGATACTCGTCAAACAAACGCAGCTCGTCACGCATCCAGCGAATGGCCGCGCCGACGACCGTCGTTGGGGCTTCCAGGCAGTAAGTCTGGCCGTGGCCGGTGTCCCAGGCATAGAACACGTCGATAATATCCTGGCGGGGGGCCAGTCCGCCCATGAAGACTTTGACGAAGGTGGCTGTCCCTTGGGTGCATTCGGCCGCGCCAGGTACCCGGCAACCGTGCCCGAAGAGCGCGCCTTGCTGATCGCCGATCATGGCCATGACGGGAACATCCGCACCATTGATGTGTAGATCGCCAAATTCATGAATGGTCGATACGGCCGACGGCAATGCAGCTCGAGGCACTTCCAGCCGGTCAAGCCAGGCTTGCCAGTAGTCTCCAGTCCGGAAGTCATAAAGACCCGTTGCCTGCACCAGCGATCGGTCCATGCTGTGGCTGGCCTGTCGGCCCAGGGCCACCATTAACCAGGCGGCCGACAGGCCGAGTCGTAGATGTCCCGATTGGGCGGCCGCGCGGAAGGTCAGGTCATGACGCATGCGCCAGGCTAGATGCAGCGCAGCCATATAGGGACCGGGTGCATAACCCAATCGGTGCCGGGCTTCCGGCAACAGAGGCCAATCCTGCAATTCGACCAGGAGCGGCAATGTGCGCAGGTCCTGCCAGGTGATGGCGTTGGCTAGTGCCCGCCCGTCGCGTTCGTCCCAGGCAAATTCGGTGTTGCGTTGCCCGGCGATGCCGCAACCGGCAATCTCGCCGGGTCGCACGCCGGCATGGTCAAGGGCCTCGCTGATGACAGCCGCCACACCCTCGGCTACGGCCGCCGGGTCTTGCTCGACCCGGTCAGGCAAGGGATAAAGCCGGGCTAGCGGCCGGTAAGCGTAGCCGCGCACCGCGCCGTCGCGATCGATCACCAGCGCGCGGCTGCCGCTGGTGCCCTGGTCAATGCCGAGAAGATAGGGTTGGGACATGGTCGATGGCTCAGCAGAGCAGTGAATCAGTGTTCAGTTTGCGCAATCCAGTAACCAGGGGAGGATTGACGGTGGCTTGGTCCCGGTAGTGTTCAACTAAAAACTGTTTATTGTTCAAGGGATCAACTCCGCCAGATTACGAATGACATAAGTCGGACGGATAGGCGAGCGGGCCAACGCGTCCAGATCGGTCGCTCCGGTCAGGGTCAGCGCCCCGGCCATCCCGGCGTCCAGGCCCATGAGGACATCCGTCTCCAGCCGGTCGCCGATCATGAGGCATTGGTCCGGCGGGAAATGTAACAGGCGTAGAATCGCTTCGGCCATATAACGCGATGGTTTGCCGACGACTGCCTCGACGGTTGCGCCGGTAGAAGCTTCGATGGCGGCGATCATGGCTGCGGCGTCCG
Source organism: Chloroflexota bacterium (assembly GCA_046485205.1). Classification (GTDB taxonomy): domain Bacteria; phylum Chloroflexota; class Anaerolineae; order Promineifilales; family Promineifilaceae; genus Promineifilum. Next base: position 5,839 of record JAWOHK010000052.1, read on the forward strand.
GTTGTCCGCCGCCGGGCACGGGACAGTAGCGGTCGGCGTTGGTGGCGAAGAAGTGCGCGCCGGTACGGATGGCATCGAAGGCCACCTGTAGCTTGTGATAGGTAAACGTCCGGTCGAAGCTGGCGATGACGGCGTCGATCTCGCGGGGCTTTTCGGTCAGCGTAAAGCCGGCCGCTTCCAGTTCCTGGCACAACGACGCCTCACCAACCACGAACAGCCGCGCGCCGGGCATGCGCCGGTCCAGGAAGTCGATCATTACCAGCGACGAATTAACCACGTCGGTCGCCGGCGTCGGCAGGCCCAACTGGGTCAGACGCCTGGCGTAAGCCTCGCGGGTGTTGGTGGGATTGTTGGATAGAAACAAGGTGCGCTTGCCCAGCGAGCGGAGGTGAGTGATTGTCTCCTCGACAGTCGGCAGTAGCGCCTCGCCCAGGTAGCAGGTGCCATCCAGGTCAAATATATAGGCTTCATACAGCCGGGCCGGCCGCCGCATAGTCACCGTCTCAATTACCTCATCCCTGACCCTGTCAACCATTCGATTCACTCTCACTTCGTCTCTAACACGAGCATGGGTTCCATTTACTGATACCTATGAGCCACAACGGCCGCTCACAAATCTCTAAAGTCTGCCAAATCTGTGGATATTTGCTTAACCTTTCACCCCGCTACTGGTCGCACTCTCGACAAAGAAACGCTGGCCGAGGATATAAATGATGAGTGGCGGCAGGATAGCGATGGCCGCCCCGGCCAGGATAAGGTTGGGGCTGTCCGAGGCCCGACCGCGCAGCACGTTCAGCGACAGCGTCAGCACGTGGTTGTTGACGTTACCGGTGTTAATGACCACCAGCGGCCAGAAGAAGCTGTTCCAGGCATAGAGAAAGGTGAAGGTGGTCAAGGTCGCCAGGGCGGGCGTGCTGGCCGGGATGAAGATGCGCCACAGAATTTGCAAACGTGAAGCCCCGTCGATGATAGCTGCTTCCTCGATTTCGCGCGGGATGGTGATGAAGAACTGGCGCATCAGGAATGTCCCATAGGCGCTGAATATCCAGGGCACGATCAAGGCTACCATCCGATTGACCCAGCCGATGCTAACCATCAACTGGTACATCGGCGTCACCAGCACCACGAACGGGATCATGATCGTGCCCAGGTACATGACAAACAGCAAGTCGCGGCCGGGGAAACGCAGCCGGGCAAAGGCGTAACCACCCAAGACGGAAGTCGTCAACGTGCCCAGCACCACGCCCAGCGTCACCAGGACGGTGTTCGACAGGCTGCGGTCCATGTTTTGCAACTCGACCACATCGCGGTAGTTCTCCGGTCGCCAGGTAAAGCGCTCCACCGGCTCGCTCAGGCGGACATTGCGCAGCACCTCCATCGACGGGTCCTCGACATCGACGAAGCGGCCGAAGGCTGTCTGGCCGGTTTGTGCGGCCCGGACGGTCCGGCCGCTGACCTCGATCTCGTAGAGCGGGTACTCCTCGCCGTCGATCGTCACCCGTTCCTGGTTGACAAAGCCGCCAACCGGTTCGACTTCGGTCGGCCGGCGCTCGAAGGTCTGCTGGGGGTCATCCACCAGGGCGAACACGCCCACGCGAATGCTGCTCTCCACCAGGGCCATTTCGCGTCGCTCGCCGTCGACCTCGATGGCGTATAGCGGCAGAGGTGCTTCGCCATCCAGGCCCAACTCAGCCGGATCGATGGTCACCGGCTCGCGTGGCAAGAGCTTTGGCGGATAGCGGAAGGTGTCTTTCGGCTCCTTGAACGAGGTCGTCAGCATGAAGATGAACGGGAACAGCATGACAAAGGCGAAAAAGGCCAGCACTACGTAGATGGCTGTGTTTTTCAGGGCAGTCGTTAGTCGATAGGAACTCATGTGTTGCCTCCCGTCAGCCTAATTGTTATAGGTCGAACCACTCCGGCGTTGGCGCTGGAACTGGAATAGCGTCGCCCCAAAGATGAGCAGAAACAGCACCCAGGCGATGGCCGAGGCGTAGCCCTGTTCGAAACGCTGGAAGCCCTTCTGGTAAAGATAGAGCACAATGGACAGGGTCGAGTTGTTCGGCCCGGCCGGGTTGGTTGGAATGAGGATGAAGATTTCCTCGAAAACCTGCATGGCCCGTATGACTGTCGTCGTCAGGACAAAGAACGTCGTTGGCGCCAGCAGCGGTAGGGTTACGGCCCAGAATTTGCGCCACGACCCGGCACCGTCGACCGTGGCCGCCTCATAGAGTTCGCCCGGGATTTGTTGCAGCCCGGCCAGAAACAATACCGTGTTAAAGCCGATCATCTGCCAGGCGGCCATAAAAATGATCGACAGCAGGGCGAAGCGACTGCTGGACAGCCAGAGAATTTGCGGGTCGGTCAGATTAATGCCCAAACGGTTCAGGAATTCAACCGTGGAAGAAATGAAATAATTAATGAAGCCGATTTCGGAGTTGTAGAGCCATTGCCAGACGAGGGCAATGCCGACCACGGCGGCGATGCTGGGCACAAAATAGGCCGAGCGAAAGAATTTCATGCCGCGCAGCTTGGAGTTCAGCAGATTGGCTAGAATAAGGGCCGGGACGACCGCCAGCGGCACCACGATCAGCACGTAGCGCAACGTATTGCGCATGGCCAGCCAGAAAAGCTTGTCAGCCGCGCCGATCAGGTAACTGCGGCCGAACAGCGTGAAGCGGCTCAGTTCGTCATAAACCGTCACGTCGATAGCCTCGCGGGCCGGTTGTGTGGCGGACTCCAGTGAAACGAAGGTCAGGTTTAATAATTTGGCGTAATTGTCCAGGCCGATCCAGTCGCGTGTGCCGAAGGCGTCCCAGTTGGTGAAACTGAAGTAGAGCGACAGCATCAGCGGCCCTGCAAAGAACAATAGAAAGCCGATCAGATTGGGCGAGAGAAATAGGTAGCCGTTCAGCATCTCGGCGTCGGCGTTGGTGGCCCGGAAGAGCTCAGCCATCGGCCGCCGCCACATGGCCCAGAGCATTACGCCCAGCATCACCAGCAGGAGAGTCAGGACGATGGTCGAGGGATTGGTATATTTATTGGCCAGTGCCGTCAGGCCGGAGAGGATGCCGATGGAGACCAGGAGGCCGAGCATGCCGGTGATGACAACGATCCGGCCGATCAGATGCAGTACTCTCCGCCGCTCGGGGTTGTTTTCCGCCCGCTCGGCCAGCGAGCCGGTGACGAACCAACCGAGGAAGATGATCAGCAAAAAGGGCAGGCCGCGCATGAACGTATCGGCTAGCGAATCAAGCCCGATAAAGACATTCCAGGCTGCTAGCAACAGGACGCCCGCGGCGATGAACAATAGATAATTGATGCCCAGCGATAACAACCGGCCGCGACGGTCGCGCCGGGCGACGAGCAGGGTGGCAACAGCGCTGCCGGCTGCCACCAGCGCAGCGACGACCGTCAGCAAAATCCGTACCCAGGCGGCCATCCCGGGGTTAAGGGCCGTCCACAGGTAGGCGATGCCGCCTAGCGCGGCCACGCTGAGCAGAGCGTGCCAGAGGGTCAACACGTTGACCCATATTTCCGGTGAAATGGTTCGCGTTCTTACCTGAACATCGGCTGAGGTGACGGCCATTGCGCGGCTCCTTTTTCTCACGGGACACGAATCCCGTTAGGGACATATACGCAGCCGGCGAGGCCGCGCACTCGGGCAGTTCCGATTGGACAGGCGACGGATAAGATCGACCCGCCGCCTGTCCTTGATTCAAACAGACCGTTAAAGTTTACTGGGTAAAGGCTTTGTTCGCCTCATCACAAATGCTGCCGGCGAAATCATCGATGGAGGTTTCACCGTTCAGGACGGACTGGACGGCAGGACCCATGATGGCGTCGTACTCCGGCCAATTACCGGCCCACAGCGGACCCTCGGTAGCCGGGTTCTCGGCCAGACCGTCGATGAAAGCCTGATTGTTGGCCGGCGGGCTGAAAGTAAGGAAGGCGTCGATGGCCTCATCGCTGACACGGCTGGGGATGTTGGCGCCCAATTCGGCGACCTGACCCTGAACCTCGGCGCTGGTCAGCTCTTGCAGCAGTTGCCAGGCTTCTTCGGGATGGGCAGTGTTGGCGTTGACGGCGTAAGCGCCCCAGAAGAGCCAGTTACTGGGACCGGCCGGGCCGTCAGGCAGCTTGACTACATCCCAGTCGAAGTTGGCGGATGAGCGAACGCCGGGGGTAGCCCAGCGGCCATTCTGGAACATGCCGACCTGGCCGGCTAAAAAGGGCGGCTCACTGTCGACACCGTAGGGGACGGCGACGTCGAACTCCTGATAGATACGGCGCTCGAAGTCGAGGCCAGCCAGGGACTCGGGCGTGTCGAGGGCGCAGGCGGTGCGGTCATCGTTGAAGAAGCCGCCGCCGGCAGCGTTGATCCAGTAGCCGTAGGGACCCCACCAGGCGTTCTGGCCGTAGCCGCGAACATCGCCGCCGAGGGCGTTGATGGCCGTGGCGACCTCGATGAAGGTGTCCCAGTTCCACTCGCCAGCCTCAGCCAGCTCGCGCGGGTCACGAGCGCCGGACTCGGCCAGGAGGTCGAGGTTAAGGTAGAGGGCGAAGGCGGAGACGTCGCGGGGCAGACCCCAGAGGACGCCTTCGTTGGCGCTCGTCTCAGGATTGAAGGTCAGGTGGAACATCGGGCCTTCATAGAAATCGCTGTCGGCATAGCCGGCGGTGGCGTCGGCCAGGTCGCGCAGGTTATAGAGCAAGCCGCGCTGGACGAAGTCGGCTACGTCAGTGCCGGGGATCCAGAAGACATCCGGCGCGGTGCCGGCGGCCAGTTCGGTCTTGAGGACGTCCTGGTAGCTGGCGGTCTCGCTGCCGCCCGGTTCGTAAACCAGCGTCACGCCGGGGATGTCGATGCTGTCGCTGACCGATTGGTAGACGTCGATCTCGGCCTGGTTGTCCGGCCGTGTCCGCCACCGCAGGGTGATGTCGTCACTTTCGGTCGGGGCCGACGCTTCCGTCGGTGCTGCTTCTTCGAGCACAGTTTCGGCCGTCGGCGCCGGTTCCTGCGTTGTCGGTTGGGTGCCGCCACAGGCCGCCAGCACGAGGGCCAGCACCAACAAAGCACCTACGAGAAACCACAAATTTTTAGTTTTCATCGATTCTTCTCTCCTACATAGAAGTTAAGGGTTGCAAACTCAGCTTTCATTGGATTAATGCGGTAATTCGGTTCAGTCGTTAGGGCCATCACCTCCTCAAGATCAGGAAAGCCGCCGGGCGCGTTTCTTAAATTAATGCGGTTGTAGAGCGGCGCAGGATCATCTCTCCGGGTAATAACAAATGCTCGCGCGGTGCTTGTGACTCCTCGACGGCGCGAATAAGCAGGCGGGCTGCCTCGCGGCCGATAAGCGCGAAGTCCTGGCGCACCGTCGTCAGCGGCGGCGCGAAATAAGCCGCCAAGGGGATGTCGTCGACGCCAATGACTGACAGGTCGTCGGGCGGGGCTAGCCCGGCATCACGGGCGGCGCGCAGCACGCCCACGGCCAGCTGGTCGTTCTGGGCAAACACGGCCGTCGGCGGGTCGCCGCTTTCGATGAAACGCCCGAAAGCCTGATAGCCGGATGGAGCCAGCCATGTACCTTCGATAACCGGCATGGCGTCGGGGTCCATCCCCGCGGCTTCCAATGCCCGTCGGAACCCTAGAGAGCGGTCCTGGGCGCAATCTTCGGCCGGCGGGCCGGTAACCATACCGATGCGCTGGTGACCGAGTTCCAGCAGGTGCCGAGTGGCTGTCTCAGCCACGGCCACATCGTCGAGCGCCACTGAATTGGTCGCCTCGGCGCGCGGCCGCGCCCCGGCGAAGACGGTCGGGAAATCAGCCGGCAGATAGTGATGGCGGTCGTCAGCATAGGGGTTGATGACCACCATGCCCTCTGCCCGGCCACCACCGGCCAGCTCATCGATGAGGTCGGCAAACGTCGCCGCATCAGGCGCGGACGACGACATCAGAAAATAACCGTTCTCGCGGGCCTCGCGTTCGGCGCCGTCGATGATGCTGGCGAAGGTGTAGTCGGTGAGGTTGGGGGAGAAGCAGGCCAGATAGCCGGAGCGGCCGCGGGCCATGGAGCGGGCGACGGCGTCGGGGTGATAGCCGAGGGTTGCGATAACCGCTTCGACGCGTTGCCGAGTATGGGGCCGGACGGCATCGCTCCCGTTGATAACGCGCGAAACAGTCTGGTGGGAAACCCCGGCCTGGGCAGCGACATCTCGGATGGTGACGCGGGATCGAGCCATGTGCTGGTCCGCTTACTCCTTATCAAATCTGCCGGTCACGCGGTCGGCTAGGCGAGAGAACAAATTGTGACCGGTAACATGTTACCGGTCACATCTTATCATAGGTCTCGCACAATTGTCAATAGATCGTTTAAAGGAAAGGCGGCGCGTTTTCGGGCCACAGCTATGCGCCTCTCACTGGCAATAGTCGGTTTGCGATATTGGATAAGTTTTGTTTATGTCTTTGTCTATATCCACCATTAATCCCGGATACAGGAAGCGGGGACTGGGAAGCTTTATACTCTAGATAGTTTCAAGATTGACAGGGGCACTATCGTCCCTGTTCGCTATATGCAAAGGAGATACCCATGCCCTATCAAAACTTGTCTGACTTGCCAGACCAGGTTAGAGATAACTTACCGAAACAAGCTCAGGAGATTTATCAAGCAGCCTATAACAGTGCTTGGGAACAGTATGACGAGCCCTCCGAGCGGGAGGGAGATGCTACGCGCGAGGAGACAGCTCACAGAGTAGCCTGGGCTGCTGTCAAAAACAAGTACGAGAAAAAGAACGACCGTTGGGTGCGGAAGGATGATTAGCCGAATTATTCAAAGGCATCGGGAGTTCATCCCTGACCTCTTTTATCGAATTTGTTCGAAGGTTTGCTCAAAAGCAGGGATTATCTCAGCCTGATAAAACTCCATGAAACCCGACTGATCGGGTCCTATCTGGTGGACGTATATTTTGTCGAATCCGGCATCGATATATTCCTGAATGGCGTCCAGATGCTTTTGCGCATCCGGGCCACAAGCAATATTTTCCACAGCTTTTTCCTCAGTCACCATTTCGACGGCCTGTTCGAAGTGAGTTACCGTACGCAGTTCCTGATTGAGCTCTCCGGTCAGGCCGGTATTGGGCCATAACTTATGGACTATTCGGCGCGCCTCTTTTTCACTCTCTGCCCAGCAAACGGTCACTTTTCCATAGCGAGGTTTACCTTCACCGCCGGCGTCATCGAACTCCTGGATCAACTCCTTCTTAGGACTGGTGGTGATGAGACCGTCGGCCACTTTCCCTGCAGATTCGCTGGTCGTGGGGCCGCCGGCAGCCATCATGATCGGTGGTGGCTCGGCCGGGACGGTGAAAAGTTGAGCGTCTTCAACTGTGTAGTAGTCGCCCCAGTAACTGATATTGTCTCCCGACCACAGCAGTCGCATGATTTCTATGGCCTCTTCCAGGAGCGCCAATCGTATGTCGTGAGGCGGCCAGCGATCACCGAACACATGCTCGTTGAGGTTTTCGCCGGTGCCCACCCCTAAAAAGAAGCGTCCATCCATCATGACCGCGGCAGTAGCGGCCGCATGCGCGATAATGGCCGGGTGGGTGCGAATGGTGGGACAGGTCACTCCGGTGCCAAGCTGTAGGTTTCGGGTTAGCTGGGCGATGCCGCCGATCACGCCCCAGACAAAGGGGCTATGCCCTTGGGCGCTAATCCACGGATGGAAGTGATCGGAGATCAGCGCAAACGAAAACCCCGCTTCTTCACATTGTTGCGCATTGCGGACGAGATCTTGAGGGCCATGTTCTTCGCTGGAAAGGGCATATCCGAGTTCAATCATTTCTGGTCTTCCTTGTTAATTAGCCCACAGGCGCTTCAGGCGACTTGCCGGTCCTGTGTGCGTCTATCACTAATATCCTTTGTGCGTATCGGACGGAGGGTTGCTGCTGGCTATTTATTTTCAGCAACAGCCCCGGTACCGTGCGGAAGAGTCCTTCGCGGAATCTTCGAGGCTTCTTTCAGTATAAGGTCAGTATAAGGCGTGATCCAAGGCCTCTCCATAGGTATCGATATAAATCAAGGGTATAAAGACAGATACAGGTTGCCTGGTCCGTTCCAAAGAACCCCGGTTAATCCTGAATGAGTCCGGACTCAGCCAGGATCGATCGCTCGCCGGGTACTTGATACGATAGTTGCCGACCGTGGTGTAGAGCCATGCCGGTAAGGTGTACTCGGCGACGGCCCGGCGGCACAGATAGACGCGCCGATGATTAGTGTGAATTAATCAAGAAAAATCACCCACTTTAACATTAAAAAGTCGACCACCTGAGCCTGAGCCCGATTAATTTTAATAACGAAAAATCGCCCATTTTAAGTCATTATGAAAAATGTCTTTGAACAATTACAAGTTGCGAATCATCGATGCCCATGAGAGAACAGAACTGCGGATAAGGCAATCGTTCCAACCACTCAACGGCGGTTTTGACCAGAGCCACGAGCGACTCATAGAAGCGATTGCGAGTTATCTGGTTACGCAAGAGTCGCCAGAGCCGCTCGATGAGGTTGAGATGCGGACTGTAAGTCGGCAAGTAAACCAGTTCAAGCCAATAACGATGCAGGCAAGCAAACGCCTCCACCGCCGGTGTTGTATGGGCGGAAGCGTTGTCCAGGATGACAAACCAGAAGCAATCGGGTTTGAAGTCGATTAACAACTGAAGATGCGTCAGGAGTTCGGCGGCTCTTTTGCGTTCGTGAATGGTATAGAGCCCTTCACCGGACGGATAGACAAGGCTACCGAAAAGCGCCTGCCAGGGATTGGCCAGACCAGGCGAATCGACCTTGAGTTGCCGACCCGCCAGGCCATAAGTCGGACCGAGGTCAGGACACCAATGCAGGTCGGTGCTGTCCAGAAAGGCCAGACACGCCGGCCGGGGCGGTTCATCAGACCGGGGATGGGCCGCCATCTGACTGGTCAACGAGCCGCACAAGGCCATCTGTTGCAACTCGGCGACACGTTGTCGCTTGACGGTGTAGAGCGGGTCGGATGAATGCACGCGCAATTTGGCTCTTCGCCAGCGCAGACCAACGCGATGCAAGCTCTTGGACAAGGCCGACTGGGAGAGATGGACTTGATGGTAAGCCACCAGGTACTCTCGAAGAAGGGCTTGAGTCCAATTCCAGGCAGCGGTGTTCAGCAATTCCAGATGGCCGGGCGCTTGCGAGAGCACATCCAGCCATTGCTCGGCTGTCCAGTCCATCGCCAAGGGTGGGCCCTGGCCGTAACCGGGCCTAAGACCGTCCAGACCATGGGTATTGAACGCGTGGATGTAGCTGCGAATGGTTGCCGGATTCAAATCAAACATCCGGGCCAGCTCAAGCACAGCCGTGCCCTGGCCGGACAGGTCGATGACCTTAAGTCGGCGATACCATTTGACATCCTGGGCCGAACGCATCTCGGACTGAAGCATCTGTTGCATGTGGGTATCGACTTTCGCAAATAGCATGGGGTTCGCTCCGTTTTTGCAGAGCGTCACCCATATTGTTCAGTTGGAAAAGTTCAAAAACCTTTCGAATATTTACTTAAATATTCAGTAGGTTAAGATCATTGGGTTGTTTTGGATTTCCCTTATTCCGCTGAGGCTAACTGCGTCTAATACGTTTTTTTGTAGGGATTAGCCGTAGATGGTTATAAGCGACCTCATTGAGGTACCTTAAAAACCGCTAGATGAAAGCAACGACTAGGGTAAAGGTTAGTTGTTGCAGTGGGGTGAGTTGCTGAAGTCGGGGAGGGTATAGGATAGGGTATCAGCGTGTGTGATTCACCCAGTTGGCAAAAACCCTTCATCCAGTTCGATTGTCTCCGCATAGATTAACCTTCCGGGTTGTTCCCGACGGTCGCCCATCGCGAGGGTATAGTCGGCCGAGATATACTCGAATTCCTGGATCAGCAGGCGGTGTCGTGCCGGGGGGAGGGGGGAAGTGAAAGTCACCGTCCCGGCCCATAACTCCAGGTAAGGCTGGCCAGGGTAAGAGCCGTCGTAAATGGGTGAGACCTGCACGATTTGGGCGTCGTTCAGGTCGCGCCAGGTCAAGTCGCTTTCAATGGGGCTGTCATTGATCTGGACTCGCACCTTAATCTGCGTCGGCCGGGGAGCGATTTGGTGGGGCGCGGGGTCACTCATGACGACCGCCGCCGGGCCGGCCGGAGCCACGCCGGAGATAACCACCCGCAACTGGCGCGGCGTATGCGGGTCGACGGTGACTAATACGGACCGATCAGGCGTGATCTGGGCGAAATCGGCCAGTACCACTCGCGAGATCTGGGCATCCACTAGCGCGTGGGGTTGGTAGCGCACCAGCGCCAGACGAATGAAGGGCATATAGGTTAGATCGTCAGTACGGATGGTCAGGTCGGCGAACCACTGTTTGCGGATGGGATCGAAGGTCACCGGATAACCAACCACGTTGACCCGGCCCGGCACACCGTTGGAAAGCTGTACGGTGCGCTCCTCAAGTGAAACGTTATAGTCCATCGCCACGCTGTCCGGGAAGTGATAGATGGCGGGCGCGTAGCCCAGATTGGCGGATTTCCAGATCGGGTCCATGCCCCACTGGGTGAAATAAGCCTTAAACTTGTCGCGATTGGCGGTATTCAGCAGGCCGTTGGCACTGCTCCACAGGGCGATCCCCAGTAGTTCGCCCTCACCGGATGAGAACCACGGTCGTTCCAGGTAGACGCGCAATCCACCGCCGAAGCGAACGCTGCGCTTTACATTGGTCTCGGTCTGTCGCTGCCAGCCGAATGTCGGCAGGACATAGGCCACGACGGGGGCCAGCGGGCGGGCGCTGGCCGATACATCCACGGCGATCGGCCGGCTGCGACGGGTGAAGTCCAGCGGTTCCAGGCCCGTCGCCTCCTGCTCGGCATCGGTCGGAAAATATTCCCGGTAGCGCGAGGTCGCCACAGCAGTATAGACCACCTGGCGACGCTTGGTGTCATTAAATTGCTGGCGTGGCGCGGCATCGACAAAGAAAGTGCCGTAAGTCTGGTCAAGCGGGCCCCCGCGATCACCAAAGCGAACAAAGGCGATCTGATCGCTCTCCGGGTCGTAATAGCCGACCGGCCGCGAATAAAGCTCCGGAGCGTGAAGATAGCCCTCGTCCTGGTCGGGTAGGGGAATAGTCTCGGCGTGAGCAGTACGGTTGACCATCTGCCATGCCGGCTGGCTGAGGTCATCAATCGGCTCCGACCACTCGGCGTGCAAATCAATTTTGGCGCTACTGGCTCCGTGAATGCGCAGCGCGCCCATTAGATAGGCGTCGGTCGATCCCAGCCGGCGCCAGGCGGTGATCGGAGCCAATTCTACCGGATCCTGTCGGTCGCGAACCGGCGCAGTGTGAAGCGGCGAGGAAACCACGATGTCGTCGTCGTGGTCCACATTGAGCGCGGTGAAAGTCGGTATACCGAGCGGTTGCTGAACGGCATGAACGAAGGTCAACAACAGGGGCGGGTTCAAGAGCCAGTGACCCCCCTCGACAGCGCGCTGCAGAATATGATTGACCCTGTCGACCGCCGCCCCCGGTTGCAGGTATTGCGGCTGCGGCGTCAACACGGTGACTAATTCGATGTATTGCCGCAGCCACTCCCACTGGCCCATGAGTTTGAGATGAGGCGGGGAGACGGTGGCGCTCAGCGGCACAATGGCCGTCTGACCCTTGGGTAAAAACACGCTTAGCAGGCGTTTGGCCGGATCCCACTGCGGCCGGAGGTCTTCCTGATCCGCGGCCGGTTCTACCAGGCTCAGCCGGATGCCAGCCAGGTTTTTCCAGTCGCCGCTGCCTTCGTCGAAGCTGATGAGCGTGGCCGAGCCCGGTCTCGGGTTGGGGTCATCAAGCGCCGGATAATCGATCGACACCGCCTCGCTACCGCCCGGCTCAATGCGGGCCAGTGTGCCGCCGGGTGTACCCGGTAGATCGCGCAAGGCGACCCCGGCCGCCAGGGGATCGGGCAGGTAGGGCAAGGAGTTGATGGTGCCGGCTGGTTCGACTGGGATTTCTACCGGCGGATTTCCGGCGATGGCGATAGCCTCGTGGTTCAGTTCTCCCGCATCGCGATCGGCGATAAGTTGCCATGTAGCCGCATCCCCTTTAAGCTTTCCGGCGTCGTCGTCAAACATGCCCAATCGTTCGCCCATTTCCACGCTGGTGCGCGGCGGCAACAGGTGGCGATCCGCGCCGCCGGTGTCTGCGGGCGCGGCGTCTTGCTCGCTGTCTGAGTTAAAGGTCCGGATGACCAGCCGATCCACCGCCGAGCCTGGCCCGGTCACGGCCTGTGGTTCGCGAATGACAACCAGGGGCGAGATCACCGGCTCATAGCGCAGATAGGGCTGGCCGTTCGGGTTACGGGGCAGGGCCATGGACGACGACAGAACTTCGGATAGCAACTCGTCGTGGCGCAGGCTGTTGCCCGCCAGATCGACCGCCCGGGCGCGCAGCCGGTAGCGCCGGCCGAAGACCAGGCGCGGCAAAGACCCCGAGACGATATCATAATCGACCGTCATCTTGAACGGCGTATCGGGTTGGTCTTCCAGGTATTCGCCGGTCGGATCATTATCCGGAGGAACCGCCTTATCCGGGTCGCCGTAGCGACTGAGGTGCTTGCCAGGCATGGGCACGCTGAGGCTCCAGCCGGCCCAGCGGGCGATGGCTTCGTGCAGGTAAAGGTCTTCACCGTCGGGACCCTCGGCCGCGCCGGGAGCGGGTTGCATGGCGGCCGTTTGGACAAAACCTTCTTCTTCTCCGGGCGCAAATTTCTTGTTGCCTATCCGATAGGTCCCGGTTCGCCGGTGGAGCGAATGCCAGGCGGACGTATGCGAATCCCAGACATCCAGGCGGTAGCCGCGCAGCAGATCCTCGGCGAAGAATGGCCGGCTTTGCGCCCCTCCGGCCTCCACGGCGTCATTGAAGGCCTTCGACTGGAGCATCGTTTCCAGCAACTGCACCCCGCGCTGGTCGGCATACAACGAAAATCCACCGGAACGCAACGAGGGCAGCGTGGCGTCGCGATCATAAATCTCCGGGTGAGGTGCCGGCTCCGGACCGGCGTCCGGGTAGACATTGTGATCGGGATCGGGGTTATTCATGGTATCGGCCAGCATGATCGTCTTGTGCATGGCGCCGTCTACATCGACCTGGGCCAGTCCGAAACTGGTCGGATCAAGGTTGATAAGACCCACGGCCGTAATCACCGCGCTCGGATCCTTGAGGATGAGCGGTGCGGTGAGAAAGAGGCGGTTCGGGCCGAAAGCGAGGTTGACGTAGGCGGTTTTCAGGGCCGGCGTGGTGGTAGGTGTCTGCCATTCCAGCGACGTGGCGCTCACTGATAGAGTGTCGAACTGGCCGGGGGCGGTCGTCGCGACGAAATCGGCCGGCAGATCCAGGTCAAAAACCAGTCCCAGCGCTCGCAAGAGGGCGGGATAGCTATTGAGCGAACTCAGCGCCTGATGAAAATCAATCACATCGTCGGTATTGATCGCGACCGGGTTATCCTCTTGTTTGGGTGTGGGCATATGGTGGAAAACGGCAAAGGGCAGGGCGGCCTTCTGAAAATCGGCGGCATCACGCGGCGCAACGATGAGCCCTTCACTGTCCACTATTCCGGCCGTGCGCGAGCGGATATTTTCCCGTCCGGGGCGATTCAGGCGGCGAACCACCGATCGCCATCGGGAGGCTACTTCGCCGTTCCAATGGATGTCCAGACCAGCCAGCATTTCGGCCAGCTTATCCCGATTCCCGCCGCCTTCTTCCTGTATCCCACGCGCCTCACCGGGCAGGGCCAGTTCAATCGCGGCTTCCTGATAGACGGTCTTAATGGCGCTGAGTGTTTCGCGCATGGAGAAAGAAATGAGACCGCGCTCGGAGTAGTCGGGAAATTCGTACGAGCGGACGAACGTCTCCTTGTTGAACAGTTGCTCCCAGAGGTCCGGCTGTAACACGGCCTGGTCAATGGCGAACCGTTGCTGGTTTGAGCCGCAACTGATGATAAGCCGTAGGCCGCGCTCCTTCAGCACGTGCGTCCAGAAGAGCCAGTCGGGATAAGCCGACAGTTTGTCGTCACCGCTCAGGCGCGGAGAAACGATGACCGATACAGGCAGAGGGCCGGTACCAATCGTGATACCGCGGGGAATGATCGTAAACAGAACGGTTTGTGCTTCATCAGGATTCATCGTTTCACTCCTTGCCGTCACCTTGGGCGCGGCGTATCGGCGAGATGGGATGAGGTCTATTCGACCGGCAGGTGAAGATGGTCAGGCAAAGGCCAGCGCGTAGCGGTTCCACCGGTCGGCCGTATCATACAGTTCGACAAAGGTCGGGTCGCCGCTTTGACCGCCAAAGGCGCGTTCGACTGTCAGTTCGACTGATGCGCTGAAGAGCAGCACCTCGACCTGAACCGTCAGGGTCGCCCGGCCATACGCCTTATCGGTGTCGTTATCATAGGTAAAACTCAGGTTGAATTCCACCGAGATCTTGACTAACCCGAGGACGTTCAAGGAGCCACCCATGCGCAGATAGCCAGTCAGGACGGCCGCCAGCTCGTTGCTGTTCTCCTCCTTGCGTTGCAGGGAGAAGTAAATGCCGGCCATAATATGAACCTCACCGCTGGCAACGCCGATGTCGAGAGAGGCTGTCGCCCCAAACTCGAACGCCGCCTCCAGCATCTTCATCCCGGCGGTATCAAGTTGCAGACGGAAAAACCCGCCGCCGCCAAAGAAACTGACCGATAGCAGGAACGGACGCTGCCGTTCAGACACATTGAAGTCAAACACCGGCTTGCCGTCGAGGAAGGGCAGAGTCAATCCCGCGCCGAGGCTGACATCCTTCAAGGCGAATACACCAACGGACACGGGCGGCAAGGCAAAGGCAAAACCGGCCATGATGCCTGTTGGCAGGATATCGAGGCTCGGACCGTCGCCGAATAGGTCGGGCGGAATAGCATTGCGCAACTCCTCAACAAAAGCCAGGTCGCCGCCGAAGGCGATGGGAGTCTGCGGGTCGAGCTTTACCTTGACATCAGTCTTTTGGCCACTGTGGCTTTCGAAGCTGAATTCGGTGAAATTAACAAAGACCGAATTGAGCACGCTGACCTGGAAGTTCGTTAATTTGCCGGTCATGTCGAAGGTTGGTTCGCCACCCAGCGTGCCGTCAAGCTTTATCTCCTTCTCGAGGCAGCCGTTGATCTCAAAGACGGAGGTTGAATTGCCCGGCTGGTCCTTCAGGAATTTGGCAACGCCCAGGTTAACGTCCTCTAGCGGTGGCTGCCATTCGAAACAGACGATCACCTTCTTGCCGCCGGGAATGTCAACGGTCCTGGTGGTCAAATGAGGCGCATTGTTGCCGAGGCTGCCACTCGGCACGAGGCTGGAAAGATCGAATGTGCCGAAGAGGAATGCCAGCCCGGTACCGAAGAAATCGGCCGGGTTGAATGTGTCGGCCAGTGCGTCAGCGGCCTGGGCTGCCAGCGGTCCCAATTCGCGGGTCAGGGTGGAGATAGCCATGTTGGGCGTGGCAAACCCCCCGGCCTGATCGGACCGGAAATCCACGCCCAGCGTATCGGGCAGGATGCCCGCGAATGGATTGTCGTCTTTATAGGCGTTCAGGTCCAGCCGGGCGATCTCGGCAAAGAGACCGGTAGCGCCATCGAAGCCGTTGCTGACGTAGTCCTGATAGTAGCGAACATCGGTGGCCGTGTCGGTACCTAAAAGTTCATTGACCTGGGGGATCTTGACCGCTGCCTTGAGTAGTTGCGGCGGTGTTCCGGTGGCGTTGACCACAAAATTAAGCGACTCCGTCACCAACTGCGTATTGTCCGTCGCCTGATCGGTCGCGGTATTTTGCGCGGCGAACATCACCTTCTGGCCCGGGACGAGCGCCTCTCGTTCCTCAATCATCCCCTGGGTATTATAGGCGTTGGCGACTTTGCCCATATTGTCCGGGTCAGGCAGGTCCGAGATGGACACGAACATCATGGGGATGGTGAAGTCCACTTCCTCGTCGCCATGATCCGTACCGATGGCATGGAACCGGAAGAGCGAGCGCGTGGTCGCGCTGGTCAGCACTTCCACCCAGAACGAGCGCAGGGTGTCGGGAATGATGTCCGGCTCGGCGATGTCGGGGGTTACTAAGGTGGTCAGGCGGACCTTTCGGAACGGCAACCCGCGATAGGTATAGAACTTTTCCGGCTCGCGCACGACGATAAACATGCGCTGGATCATATAAGCCCCTACGATGCCGTGAGCTTCTTTGAACTTGCGCTCGGTGATCTTAACTAGCGCAGCCCGGTGGCGGAACGGCCACAATTCTCCCTCATAGACAATACGCACGTAATGATCTCGACCCTGGGTAGCGATGTGGACCCATTCCGATAAGTCGAGGGCCGGTTTGTCCTGGGGGACAAAGATGGGGCTTGGAAAAGTAATGGTCCCGGGAAAAAAGCCGGTGCTGCCGATCCGGTCGGCGGGATTCAAGGGGCGCGGGTCTTCGATCGGCGCACGCGGACGGCCGGGACCGTGCCCGATAGTGTCGATGACGTCGTCCAGGATATCGGTGAGAATGGGCGGACGGCGGGGAGGAGGGGCGGGGCGAGGCGGGTTCCAATGGCCCCGCGACTTCAGCCATCCGCCCAGGGGCGTGAGCATCAATTGTTGCACCTCGAATGGCAGGGGGACGTAGGGCACGGTGATTTTGAAGCCGCCGATTCCCGGCAATCGGTTGGCAATGTCGGTCACCGGCGACCTAATTCCCAGGTCAGATGCGTCGCCAATCGCCGGGCTTATACCGGGTAAACTCGGGTTCAGATCGATATCGAACCCTCCGAAGTTCACTTCCTGATCAACTTCATACCCCTGAAAGGCCGAGGTGAGAATGACGATCTGGTAGCGGTCATTGGGCGACATGGCCGTGCGCTGCAGGTCGGGGTCCTCGTCGTCCGGTTCGGGCGGATTGTTCAGCCGGTAATCGGGTGACCAGATGGCGCGCATCGAGGCCGTATTGGCGCGCGACAACTCTCTGACTGTCCCATCTTCCTCGCGCAGTTGCAGGCGTGTATGCCACATCTCCGTCCGGCCGAGGTGGGTAAAAGGGTCCGGACGGTGGTCCCAGGCCACGCCGGCGGTCGGGCTGATGACAAGACGGTAGGGAAGCTCCAGAGCGGTTTCGGTGTTCTGGGGGGCGCTGATGGCTGGAGCGTTATCGATCTCCGCCTGGGTCGGCTTACGCCCGATGGCGGCTATGGGATGGACGCTCAGTTCCAACCCTGACCAATCGAGGATGCCCTGAGTCGTGTAAGGGATGGTGTGATCGGGCGGTACCTTAAAGACCAGGCGGCTGGGCCGTCCCAACTTGGCCGCCACGGGCCGGTCGGCGTCCGCATAGCCGGGCGCGTCAAGGGCTGGGTCGTCAATCAGCGTACCAGCATCGGGATCAGAAGGCACGCCACTAGTCGGGTCCTGGCCAACGACGACGATGGGTGCTTCGAAGTAGGCTCGCTCGGCGATCGTTTGGGGTGGGAAGGTCAATACCAGGAAGGCCGGTTTGGTGTCATCTCCCACCTCCAGCACCGGATAGGCGCGATTTCGTGCATTCAGGCGCAAGTTTTCGCCGCGTACACGAATATTCAGGAGATCATCCGCCCGAAGGAGTTCGAACTGTACGGTCATGAATCCACCTCCCGCCGGAGACCGGCGATCAAGCTGCGCCTTTTAAATGACCAACCGATCCAAGGCTGAGTCGAACGCTACACTGCAATACCTAGCTCGTTGCCGGGAATGAGTGCTTAGCTAATGGCATTGTCGGCAAAGAAAGTTTCTATTATGTGGGTAGGGTTTGCGGACCTGTACGTAGCCAAGTATTGATCTGATCAGATAGGATGTCAACCAGGGGCTGTGCGCTTATTAAGCGTATGTTAAGGGTGGGAAGGTTGTTGTTGGGACAATTTGACCATCTGATTCGATGAACTTCAGCCTTAGCTTAGCCTTATGGATGGCATCTAGGCTTGTCCTGCTGGACAATACAATGCTGGCCACTTCGCCGTGGTTGACCAGTGCGGCTGGGCTGTGTTGAGCGATCTTGTATCGGTATCGCCGCTCATCGCCGGGGATTATTCGTTATTGAGACGCCGACGCGCGACGAGAAGCACGGCAGTATGGCCTGTTTGTCACCGGCAGTATAGGTCTCCTGGTGTTGAACGTGCACCAAAGTAAGCTGACATTGACCAATGAGAACGCAATATTAGCCGACCTAATTGCTCAAGGGTATCGTTCGGTCACTGCCGCGCTAGACGATTTATCCTAAACGACCCTACAAGTTCCGTCTAACAAAACGCTCAGAT
>JAWOHK010000073.1:0-7271 GCA_046485205.1 Chloroflexota bacterium
GCCCGATAGCCCGTAGCCCAGGTGTTGCAATGTCAGATGAAGGTGGACGCCGGTTGAATTGCCGGTCGTGCCGGCTATCCCCAGGCGTTGGCCGGTCTCCACTTCCTGGCCGACCGTCAGGGCCTGATTAATACTCGACAAGTGAGCGTACCAGCTGACCCAGGTCGTTCCATCGGGCCAATCGTGACGGATGGTGACGTAATTACCGTAGCCGGTCGTTCCGGTGCGAATGCGTTCGATAACACCTCGCTGGGCGGCCACAATGTCGACTGCCTGCCCGCCTTTGATGGCGCGCAAATCAACGCCTTCGTGACGGCCGTTGGCATAGGAACGGGGGCTGTTGAACGGATCGGTTATGAAGAAGCCGGTCGCGACCGGGTTGCTCAGGAAGAAACGGGTATTGTCGTCAGGCATTGTTACTGCTTACCTCTTTACGACAGGCAGGCGCGCGGTTGGTCGTCGATGATTACGTGACTAAATGCTTTGGCAAATAAAATCGATAATTGCTTTCCGACTGTTGTGTAAAATCAGCCTTATGGGCCCTTGTCTTTTCCAATTGCCGGTTACCGGCCTCCGCCCATTTGCGCCATGGCCCATTCATATAATTGTTGATAACCCTGAGCCGAGCGTTTCCAGGAGAAATCGGTAGTCATGCCATTATATTGCAGACGAAGCCAGCTATCCGGGTCAACGTTATAAATATAAGTCGCGCGCTGGATGGCGTCGAAGAATGAACCGGCGCTGAAATCGTAAAAGGTGAAGCCGGTGATACCATCCTGGACCGTGTCGACCAGGCCGCCAGTAGCGCGCACAATAGGTACACTGCCGTAACGCATGGCGATCATTTGTCCCAGCCCGCACGGTTCGAAGAGCGAAGGCATCAGGAAAATATCGCTGCCGCCGTAGATCAGCGGAGCGAGTTCGGCATGGTAGCCGATGTAGGCTGACATCTTTTCTTTGTGATAGGTGGCCAGCTGGGTGAACATATTTTCGTAATGCGACTGCCCCGAGCCCAACACCACAAACTGGGCCGGGCCGGAAAACCCGTTCATCAGCAGGTGCAGCGCGTGGCCCATGATATCGATACCCTTTTGCCAGTCGAGACGGGAGATCATAGCCAGAATGGGGATGTTTTCCAACTGGGGTAAACCCAGGGCTGCCTGCAGGGCCCGGCGATTCTCGACCCGATCGTCCAGATTGTCGATATCATAGGTCCGGGTCAACCGCTCATCCATGTCAGGGTTCCACTCGTCGTAATCAAGACCATTGAGAATGCCGTGTAGATCGCGTTGCCGGTGGCGTAATAATCCGTCCAAACCGGCGCCACCTTCATCAGTCATGATTTCGCGGGCATAGGTCGGGCTGACGGTATTGATAATATTGGCATGGTAGATGCCCCGGGCCATAAAATTGACCTCGCCGTAGGCTTCTTCAGACAGACCATGGCTGACGATTTGCATGTAATCGAATACGTTCCAGCTGGTTTTTCCCTGGTGGGCCAGATTATGGATGGTGAATATGCTGCTGATGCCTTGAAAACGTGGATCAGACTGCCCGGCAGTCATCAACCAGGTGATGGCCGGGGCGGTGTGCCAGTCGTGGGCATGGAGCACATCCGGTCGCCAACTGATGGATTGCGTCAGCTCCAACGCAGCCTTGCTGAAGAAAGCGAATCGATAGGGGTCATCCCAATAACCGTAGATGTTAGGCCGATTGAACAGGTTGCTCTCGGCGATAAAGTAAATCGGGACATCACTGCCTGGTAACTTGCCCTCGAACGCGCCGGCCGAGATGACGCCGGAGCCGGTCGGCACGTTGAGTTGCAGTGGCATGCTACTAACCCCCGGATAGCCGGACTCGATACTTTGATAGGCGGGCATCATCACGCGGACGTCATGGCCCATATCGTGGAGGGCTTTGGGCAGCGAACCGCCGATATCACCTAACCCGCCGGTTTTAGCAAAGGGCGCGACTTCAGCACTGAGGAACAGTATCTTGATCGGTTTGGCCATGCGTGTCGCCTCAAATGAACAGCCCCGACCTTCTACCATAAAGGCGGGATATCAAATTAGATTCTTTAATTTTGACCCAATACGGGTGGCTTTAACTGTTTCCGATATTATGTCGCCTATTGTGCCTGAATTTCGTTTGGTTATCAAACTCCTCGAGATATTTGCGAAGAATACTATCTACAAAAGAAATTATGGTTCATAGTAGCAACTTCAGTCGCCCTCTCCAGGGCCGGCGCTGAAGCGCCTACTAAGAACAAGTTGTGGTTACTGGAGTCGCGACTGTTGATGGGTTTCGCAGCTATAGTAGCTGGGGTTAGTCACCGACCAGGAACCGCTCAGGAATGAGCAGTCTGCGCTCTTTATCCGGCTTCCAGTGCAGCCCGCACGCGCTCAAGACGTTCCGCGGCCGCGTTCGCAACCGGTGCCAGATCGGGATTGATACCCACGCCAAGCATGACGATCGGATCGACGATCGATACGATGCTGCCTTCTCCCCCCTCATCTTCGTAAACAATTACATTGCAGGGCAATAACAGGCCGATTTCCAGTTCGGTTGACAATGCCCGGTGAGCGAGTGGCGGGTTGCAAGCGCCCAGGATGGTATATCGTCGAAAATCGACGTCGAGTTTCTTCTTCAACGTCGCCTGGACATCAATTTCGGTCAGCACGCCGAATCCCTCAGCCTTCAATGCTTCTGTCGCCTTGGCGACAGCGTCCTCAAAAGACAGGTTGAGATGAGTCCGCATACCATAATCTATTCTCATTTCAGTCATAAGTGGCTCCTTCAAATTTATCCTCACGAATGAGTATGCTCGTCTATTTTTGCCAAGCAATCTACTAAATTAATTGTCGTTGCGCCACAAGAACATTACGGTGACACCGGCCAGGATGGTCAGTCCCAATCCGGCGACCAGGGCGCCTACGCCCAACAATGATCCCCAGTCCCGGTCGCTCGTTTCATTATCAGTCTCCGCGGGTGGCAGCATGGCTATGACTGTGGGTTCCGGAGAGGGGGTGGGGGTTGTCGGGGCGATGGCAGCCATGCTGGATGTTGCCGGAGTCATGGTCGGGGTGGTTGTCGGGGACGGCTCCGGTGTGGCTGTTGGCGGCAGGATGACTAACTCCTGACCGATCTGTAGCAAGGTATTGGGATTCATGCTGTTAAACGCCGCCAGTTGCTCCAGGCTCAATCCGTAGCGTAGAGCAATGGCCCAAGCAGTGTCACCGCTTTTGACGATATGGGTTAATTGCGGTGTCGCCGTTGGGGGTGGTTCTTCACCCGGCAAGAGTCGAATCTTGATTTCATTCCCTGGATGGACAACTGAGTCAATGTCCATCGCGTTGTACCAGAGTAAAGTGCCCAAGTCGAGCTTGTAATTGGCGGCAATTGTCCACAGCGATTCGCCGTCGCGCACGCGATGAGTGGCGGGTGGCGTGGGCGTAGGAGGTGGTGGTTGGCCGTCGGCCAAGCGAATGGTCAGTCTGTCGCCAGGATTGAGAAAACTGTCCTCATTCAGGGCGTTAAAGAGATAAAGGTCGGCGATTGAGACGCCGTATCGTGCGGCAATGGCCCAGAATGTATGACCTTCCAGCACGGTATGGACGATAGATCCATCCTCGTTCGGCGCGGCCAGTTCGATGGGGGCTACAATGAAGGGCACGTCGACAACCTGCTGTTGGGCGCGAGGCGGCGGCCCTTCATTTTGCGTTCCAAAGACGATGACATAGAAATTCTGCCCGCTCCCCACGGCGTAGCCGACACCGGCTTCCGTCCAGCGGGGGTTGAGCATATTGGTGAAGTGGGTGGCGCTGTTACGCCACCAGGTGACCCCCTGGGCCGGCGTCAGGCGCGAACCGCCGACCAGATTTTCACCCGCCCACCCCGGATACCCGGCGGCCTGGGCGCGATCCTGCCAGGTGCTGCCGTTTACGCCGTAGTGGCTATAGATTCCTTCCAGGGCGATGAAGTTGGCATGGCCCTGAGCCGCGGTGGTCAACTGGCCGTTATAACTCAGCGGACCCAAACCGTATTCCGCCCGAACCTGGTTAACCAGTTGGAGAGTATCGCCGGTCGGACTCCCCTGAGCTGCGGCACGATCTGTTTGGCTCAGGGAAAGAAGTAGCATTCCGCCAATGACTACCAAAGCAATGCGAGGTACCATACGATCCGGTACTATAGGTCAGATTATAGGCTACGGCAAGCAAAATTAAGCTGGCTCACCGGATTGCTCTGCGGCCAAATAATATTGAGAACGCGAGGCCGGAAACCGGATAGACCGGGGTTTGTGGCCGGATCTTGTAAACTGATTGGTTTTATCGAAGGGAATACTCTCATGAGTGATCAAGAATCACAACCGACGCGGGAAGCAGTGGTCTCACTGCGCGAAGTGACGGCCGACACGCTGCGATCGGTTTTACGCTTAAAAGTTAAACCGGAGCAAGAGCAGTTCGTAGCCCCGAATGCGGTCTCGATTGCCGAGGCTTACTTCGAGCCTAAAGCCTGGTTTCGGGCGATTTATGCCGATGAAACGCCGGTGGGTTTTGTGATGCTTTTTGATGATCCGGACAAAGCTGAGTATTACCTGTGGCGTTATATGATCGACGGCCGCTATCAGGGATCAGGTTTTGGCCACCGGGCGTTAGAGCTCCTTATTGATCATGTCCGCGCCCGGCCCGGCGCGACCGAATTGTTTTTAAGTTATGTGCCGGCCGAAGGTAACCCGTTTCCCTTCTATGCCGCTCTCGGTTTTGTGGATACGGGCGAAGTTCACGATGGCGAAAACGTTATGCGACTGGCTCTATGAAGCAATGATTGTTGCCGGCATGTCAGATTCATTTTTCCCGGTTTACTTTTCGCCTCATCATCGACGGCACGCACCCCCCGATTCTTTCGAAGAAGCCGCCCGGATTGATTATTTGCTCAAGGCTATTCAGGATGCTGGAATCGCACCGTTGGAAGCGGATGATTTTGGTTTAGAGGCTATCGAAGCGGTCCATTCGGAAGGACTGTTGGCCCTGTTGCAAACTGCTTTTGAGGATTTCGCAATTTTGAAAGCCGGCCCGCGTCCGGCTAAACCCGATAGTTTTGCCGTCCGCCGCTGGCCCGTTCACGTCCCGCGCAACATCTGGGGCCGGCTGGGCTATTATTGCAGTGATGATCTTACCCCGATTCTCGAGCATACCTGGAAGGCGGCTTATGGGGCGGCCCAGACGGCCCTTTCCGCTGCCCGAGCAATTGTACAAGGCGCGCCGATAGCCTATGGATTGTGCCGTCCGCCTGGCCATCATGCCTACCGCGACTTATATGGCGGCTACTGCTATCTCAACAATGCCGCCATTGCTGCCCAATGGCTGGTGTCGCGTGGCCGGCGGCTGGCGATCCTGGATCTGGATTATCACCACGGCGACGGCACGCAGGACGTTTTCTATGACCGCTCGGATGTGTATTTCTGTTCGGTTCATGCTGACCCGAAAGATGAGTATCCTTATTATTGCGGCTATGAGACAGAACAAGGCTCGGGAGAAGGGGAAGGGTACACGCTGAATCTGCCGCTACCGCTGGGAACCGAGGAAACGAGTTATCTGCGGGCGCTCGAAATCGGGCTGATCGCAATCGATGAGTTCGCTCCGGATATCCTGGTTGTCTCCCTGGGGTTTGATTCGCTCGCCGGAGATCCGGAGGGTGATTTCCGGTTGGAGACGAAGTCGTTCGAGTCGATTGGCCGTCAATTGCGGCAAATTAACCGGCCGTTGCTGCTGATCCAGGAAGGAGGTTATCGATTGCCCGCTTTGCAGCCGGCGCTGGCGGCGCTCCTGAATGGCTTGCTAAACGATCTATGACTTATGTCACCATAATATCGTGTGGTTTGGCCTGACTATCACCGCTATAGTATGATACGGTAACGTGGCGATTCTATGAGCGATTCAATCGCCGATTCAATCGCCGAGGAAGCACGTTAGAACAGTAGTTGGGAGGCCCACCTCACCGGTCTTGAGGGGTTGTGGCACCTGATCGCCTACCCAAATATCGCTTGAAATTTAAAGGAGATTCAATCATGAAGGCAAATTCTGTTTCAGAATTGATAAGCCATCTTGCCGGAGCCGTTTCCGTCGACGGGGATACCGTCACCGTACAGGATGAGGCGGTCCTGCCGGAGAAAATTGACATGTTGGTCCAGACGGCCGTTTTTGGCGATGGGCTGGTGCGTGACACCGCGCGTTGGTTGATATGGGAAATCGCCCGATCGGTCGGAATCTATCCATCTTCGATCCACGAGCTCTATATGGCCATCGGCCGCAATGAAGTGCCGCCTAACTTCACTGTCCCGGCGATGAACATCCGGGCCATGAACTACAATTCCTCGCGCGCTGTCTTCCGGGCGGCCAACAATCTGCAGGTCGGCGCGATGTTGTTCGAGATCGCCCGCTCCGAGATCGGCTATACCGGCCAGCGTCCGGCCGAATACACCAGCAGTGTCCTGGCAGCGGCCATCAAGGAAGGATTTCGCGGGCCGGTTTACATCCAGGGCGATCACTTCCAGATTTCGGCAAGCCGTTATAAGATCGATGCCGACGCTGAAGTCCAGGCCGTTAAGGACCTAATGGTGGAGGCAATCGACGCCGGCTTTTATAACATCGATATTGATACCTCGACGCTGGTAGACTTGAGCTTTCCGGCGCTGGACGAACAACAGCACACCAATTACATGCTCTGTGCCCATTTGACCGAATACGTGCGCTCGATTGAGCCGGAGGGCGTAACGATTTCTCTGGGCGGCGAGATCGGCGAGGTAGGCCATAAGAACTCAACCGTGGATGAACTGCATGCCTTTATGCAGGGTTACCAGCGAGAGTTGAGCAAAGGGATGGCCGGCATTTCCAAGATTTCTGTTCAGACCGGAACCAGTCACGGCGGCGTGGTGCTGCCCGACGGCACCCTGGAACAGGTCAAGGTCGATTTCGACACCCTGCGTGATCTCAGCCGGGTTGCTCGTGAAGATTACGGGCTGGGTGGTGCCGTGCAGCATGGGGCCTCGACGCTGCCGCCGAGCGCGTTCAACAAGTTCCCGGAGATCGGCACCGTCGAAATCCATCTGGCTACCAATTTCCAGAATATCATCTTTGACTCTTTGCCCACGGATCTGGTCGAGGAGGCTTATGCTTACCTGCGCGAACATCACAAGGATGAGTGGAAGCCGGGCAAGACGGACGAGCAGACCCTCTATTCAGCTCGCAAACGGGCTATCGGTCCTTTCAAGG
>JAWOHK010000223.1:0-2727 GCA_046485205.1 Chloroflexota bacterium
GGGTTGGCGGAACTCGACCTGAACGATGACGAGCGGGCGATGGCCGAGCGTTACCTGGCGTATTCACCGCTTCCGTTTGTGAGCCGGGTCGTCTTTATTTCAACGCCCCACCGGGGCAGCTATCTCGCCACCGGATATATCCGGCAACTGGTGAAGAAGATCATTTCGTTGCCCGCGGATGTGCTGAACCGGACAGTGTCTCTTGCGCGCACGGCAACCAAAATGGGCATGACCGGATTCGAGGAAAGCACACAGGTGCGCACCAGTATAGACGGCATGGCCCCCGACAGTCCCGGATGGCTTGCCCTGGCGGAGATCCCCCTCGGTCCCGGGATTGCGGGTCATTCCATCATCGCCATTGACGGCGATGATGATCCGCCGGACGGGGATGATGGCGTGGTCAAGTACACCAGCGCCCATGTCGACTCCGTGGAATCGGAGTTCATCGTGCGCAGCGGCCACTCCTGCCAGGGGCACCCGCTGGTTATCGAAGAGGTCCGGCGTATTCTCCTGGAACATCTGGCCAACCTTGCCCGTTCTTAATGGTGCGGACGGTTTGACATGACTATCCAAGAAATTCCAGTGACGGGAAAATTCTTCGGTCCAGGATGTCACAGCTTGGCCATAAACGGTTATTCCCGGGCCAATGCCCCTTCGGGATTCCAATGATACTTTGCTTAACCCTTGGACTTCAGTCCTGTCGCCGATCGAATGGCGGCTTAGCTGGACGGTACGAGCCGTTCTCTCGGGAAGGGGTGCCCTTTAGCAGTCGCCTTATCCCACATTAAGTCAACTTTTCACCAGCGTCATAATCTACTCCAGGCCGGCCCCCCGAAGTCGACCTGGAGCGGCTCGAACAGGCCGGAACGTCGTAATTGAGAGAATAAACCGATCCAAGGAGGTGCAAATATACATGAAACGCTGCGGATGGATGCTTTTTTCGGCGATGGCGGCCTTGGCGCGGATGACTCCGGCCCGGGCACAGGAAAATCAGGCGGCGGAACTGGCCAAGAAGCTGGCCAACCCTGTTGCCAACCTCATCAGCGTACCGGTGCAGTATAACTACGACGAGTACGGCGGGGCGAATGACGGCGCCGCGGCCCACGTCCTGAACATTCAGCCGGTCATCCCGTTCTCGCTCAGCGAAGAATGGAACCTGATTACCCGGACCATCGTGCCGCTCATCGATCGCCAGGATTTCCCCATTGCGGCGATGAACGAGTCGGGTCTCGGCGACATCGTCGCCAGCCAGTTCTTTTCCCCGAAGTCGCCGACCGCCGGCGGCTGGATCTGGGGCGTGGGACCGGTCGAACTGCTGCCGACGGCTACCGACGACGTGCTCGGCGGCGAAAAATGGGGACTCGGGCCGACGGCGGTGGCGCTCAAGCAGACAGGGCCGTGGACAGTCGGCATCCTGGCCAACCACATCTGGTCCGTGGCCGGTGACGACGACCGGGGCGATATCAACGCCACCTATATGCAGCCTTTCCTCAGCTATGTCTTCAGCAAGACGAAGACAACCATCGGCATCGTCACGGAAACCACATATGACTGGGAAAACGAACAGTGGTCGGTGCCGGTGATTCCCACGGTGGCGCAAATGCTCAAGATCGGCCCGCAGATCATGCAACTCGCCTTGGCCGCGAAATACTGGGCCGAGGCGCCGGATGACGGCCCCGAAGGCTGGGGCTTCAGGGCACAGCTGACATTTCTGTTTCCCAAATGAGGATGAAGGCACGGACTTTTGGCTCCGCCGGCCCATACCCTTACCGGCCAAACCGGCAAGCAGTACCGTTTGATGCGTTCAAGACACGTTAAAGGAGTGACGCGATGAAACTTCATTTAATGCGATTAGTGAGACGCGGCCCTGGGGGAAAGCCATGCCGGCCGGTTCGCCGAACCGATGGAGGCATGGACGGCCCGTGCATGAGGCAGCTGGGCGACAACCTGAAGCGCCTGTCTCCGGCTATGCTGGCCGTCGCCGGCATGCTTGCGGCCTGTTTTCCGGCTGCCGCCGCCCTGGCGGCGGATGCCTCCCGGCGGCCGAACATCGTTATCATCCTCGGCGACGACCTGGGGTTTGCCGACATGGGCGCCTTCGGCAGCGAGATCAAAACACCGAACCTCGACTCACTGGCGAACGACGGCGTGCGCTTCACCAACTTTTACACGCACGCGAGCTGTTCGCCGACGCGCTCATTGCTGCTGAGCGGGGTCGACACTCACGTGAACGGCCTGGGCAACATGGACGAGTGGACGGCGCCCAACCAGCGGGGTGTGTCCGGCTACGAGGGCTTCCTCAACGACCGGGTGGTCACGCTCCCTCAACTGCTCAAGGATGCGGGCTATCACACCTACATGGTCGGCAAGTGGCACCTGGGCAAGGCGCCTGAGCAGATACCGGCCGCACGCGGATTCGAACGCGACTTCTCGCTGCTCGACGGGGCCGGCAGCTACTGGGACATGGTGAATTTCACCGCCGCGTCGCCACGGTCCGTCTTCACCGAGGACGGGCGTTATCTGACGCAGCTGCCCCAGGACTACTACGCGACGAAGACCTACACCGACAAAATGATCGAATTCATCGACGCCAATCACGGCGACGGCAAGCCCTTCTTCGCCTACGTCGCCCACCAGGCGCCGCATGATCCCTATCACCTGCCGAAGGAATGGCGCAATCGTCATGTCGGCGAGTACGACAAAGGTTGGGACCCGGTGCGGCAGGAG
>JAWOHK010000274.1:0-4207 GCA_046485205.1 Chloroflexota bacterium
TCAGCGAAAATCTCCTATCAATCAGTCAGGACATCACATGAAAATCTGGGAATTCACTTTCGGCAAGAGCCTTCCGAGCGTACGTGTTGCCGGCGTCATGGTTTCGGCTGTGCTGGCTTTTGTGGCCGCAGGTACGGGGCAGGTGCTCGCCGCTGATGTCTACGTGGGGGGCGTCGGCGCGTCGGACCGTAACCCTGGGACGGCGACGGAGCCCTTTGCGACGATCCAGAAGGCGGCCGACGCCATGAGCAGCGGCGACGTCTGCCATGTCCGGGCCGGCACATACCGTGAAACAGTCACACCCGGGGCGGACGGGCTTACATTCAAAAACTTTGAAGATGAATACGCGCTTATCACCGGGCTGGACGTGGTGACGGGCTGGAGCGCCCACCAGGGCAAGATAGTAAAGGCCGCCTTAACCCGGCAAACGCAGGCGAATTTCAAGGCCACCCAGGTCTTCGTCAACGGCAACCGCATGCATTGGGCCCGGTATCCCAACGAAGACGGCGACATGCTGAACACGGCGGACATGGCCGGCGTCACAGTAAGCCTGGTTGATATTAATGGTAAAAAAACGGGACGGGCCGTTGTGGCGGGCCTGCCGGAAGGGCCCCAGGACCATTGGAAAGGCGCCTGGTTCATGGGTCTGGCGAAGGAGAAAAACTGGTGGTCGGCCAACAAGGGGCTCGTAACCGCATCTTCAGGCAACACACTCACCTGCGGAAACATTTCCTATCGGCCACGCACGGCTGTTCCGGCCACCCATGAACAATGAAGATGCAACCGACAGCCCCTTCAAAGGTTACGCTGATTCAAGCCGTTCGGCCGTGGCGCATTTTCAGAGCAGCCATTGTTACGACCGGAAACAAACGGAACCGCTTAAAACTTGGAAACACGAGGAAATCATGATGAACAAAACAACAACCAAACGCGGAGCAACCGCAATCATATCGAAACTCATGCCCTTGCTGCTCGGGGCGGCCGTTTGCACTGCGCGGGCCGCCGACATGAATGTCACCCATTTCGGCGCCAAACCTGATGATACAGTTTTCGACACCAAGGCAATCCAGGCTGCGATCGACGCCTGCGGGAACAACGACCGGGTGGTGGTGCCTGCCGGCAAGTTCAGGATTGTTACGATTTGGCTGAAGAGCAACATGACCCTGTACCTGAGCGAAGGCGCGGTCCTGGAGAGCTCGCCGAATTGGAGGGATTTCAGCGGCGATAACTGGAACTGGCACAACGCCATGATTCGCGCGCGGGATAATCTTAATAACGTCACGATAGAAGGCCCGGGCCTGATTAACGGGGTCGATTGTTTCTGTCCGAAAGGAGAGGTAGGGATGCGGGGTCCGCATACCATTAACCTGTCGGGTAAAGGCCAATCCAATATCCGGATATCCGGTATCACGATCGTAAATGCTGCTAACTATGCAATCATCATCGGCTCAGGGTCGGCCAGCCACAGTTCAAAAGGCGTGACCATTGAAAATGTTAAAATCCGCGGCGGCTGGGATGGTTTTGATTTTAACAGGGGCACTGATATAACCGTTAAAGATTGTGATTTCCGCACCGGTGACGATTGTATCGCCGGGGTCGCCAATCAGGATGTAAAGATATTAAACTCTCGGTTCAATTCATCAATGCAGGGGGTTCGTATTACCGGTAATAACGTTGTGATCCGGGATTGCGAATTCTGGGGACCGGGTGAGTATGAACATAGAAAACAGAAAACAAACCTCTCGAGGCCTGCTATCTGGCCTCCTGACTGGAAACGTGGACAACCTAACACTCCCAGCGACAACTGGTTGATAGAAAATTGTACATTCTCCAATATCGGAGTGGCGTACAAATACAGCAAGGGAGCGGACGGTTTCGGCGTACGAAGGATTACCTTCAACAACATAACAGCAACACCGCCTGAGAATTCAAACGCGTCGCCGATTGCGATATCAGGTGAAGAAGCCAGGGTTATCATCAATGGCGGGGATTTCTCTGTCGGCTCAAATTCACCCACAATCATTGATATTCAGAACTTTGACCACCTTGAACTGCATAATGTGACACTGCGCATTGACGGCGGGAGGCCGGCCATTCGGGCGCGTAAGGGAAATACGGTCTTGCTTGACGGCGTCAAGCCGGTCCCTGCATCGAATAAAAAGCCGTTTGATCTGACCGGTATAACAAGCTTCCGCGAAACCCGCGTTCCGGTGAAGCTGGCTGCCGGTCAGGCTGTTGCGGCCGAGGTAGTAGTCCATGTCGCTCCCGCGGCCGATGACGCCGGCGACGGCGGCCGGGCGAAGCCGGTGGGCAGCCTCATCGGTGCCCGCGATGTGGTGCGCCGCTTGCGCGCCGCCGGCAAGGCAGGCCCGGTGCGGGTGGTGGTGGCGGACGGCACTTACCGCTTAGCCGAGCCGCTGGTGCTGAGGCCCGAGGACGGCGGCAGCGCCGAGGCGCCGGTCCGCTACGAGGCCGCGCCAGGGGCGAAGCCGGTCTTCAGTGGCGGCCGGAAAATAACCGGGTTCCGGCGCGGGGAAAACGGCCTGTGGGTGGCCGATGTGCCCGGCGTCGCCGCCGGGAAGTGGTATTTCGAGCAGTTGTGGATCGATGGCCGTCGCGCGCGGCGTGCCATGGAACCCGACACCGGCCAATTTTTCTTCGACGAAGTGGTCGAGACCAACCTGAGCGGGGGCCGCTTTCGCCAGACCGTTACCGTCAGCCCGCAGGTGATGTCGCTGCTCACTCCGCTGAGCCCGGCGCAGCGTGCCGATGTGAAACTGTTGGTGTTCCACTCCTGGAACAACACGCACCGCTTCATCAGCGTCCTCGACGCCGGCAGCCGCACCTTCAGTTGCGAGGGCCCCAAGGCCCTTCACCCCTACAGCCTTTGGAAGGATCTGGCCTGGGGTTCCAAGGGTTACTTCCACCTGGAAAACTTCCTGTCCGCGCTGGACGAGCCCGGCGAATGGTTCCTGGCCCGGGATGGAAAGCTCTATTACAAGCCGCGTCCGGGAGAAGATCCCGCCTCCATGGAGTTCGTGGCGCCGGTGACCGGCCAGTTCCTGCTGGTCCAGGGCGACCCGGCGGGCGGCCGCTTCGTGGAGCATGTCCACTTCCAGGGCCTGACCTTCCACCACGGCCAGTGGCTCACGCCGGCCGGGGGCTACGGTCCGGCCCAGGCCGCCTCGCGTCTCGAGGCCGCCGTGATGCTCGACGGCGCCCGGAATGTCGTGTTCCAGGACTGCGAAATCGCGCACGTGGGCATCCACGGCCTGTGGTTCCGGCGGGGCTGCAACCAGTGCCGGGTGGAACGTTGCCTGGTCCGCGAACTGGGAGCGGGCGGGGTCAAAATCGGCGAAATCAGGATTCGAGACAACACCGCCGAGCAGACGCATCACATCACCCTGGACAATAACATCATCCAAAGCGGCGGCCGCATCTTCACCGACGCCGTGGGCGTCTGGATCGGCCATAGCGGCGACAACAATGTCACCCACAACGACATCGGTGACCTCTACTATTCCGCCGTGTCGGTGGGCTGGACCTGGGGCTTCGGCAAGAGCGTGGCGAAGCGCAATAACATCAGCTTCAACCGCCTGCACCACCTGGGTCAGCGACGCATGAGCGACCTGGCCGGGGTGTATAGCCTGGGCATCTCCGACGGCACGGTCGTCAGCCACAACGTCATCCACGACGTTTACCGGTGGGGCTATGGTGGTTGGGGCCTGTACACCGACGAGGGCAGCTCCAACATGCTGTTTGAAAACAACCTGGTGTACAACGTCACGGACGGAGGCTTCAAGCAGCATTACGGCCGGGATAACACGGTCCGCAACAACATCCTGGCCTTCAGTCAGAATCAGCAGGTGCAGGGCACAAACCAAGAGAAAGCCGGGGACCACCTCTCCTTCACGTTCGAACGCAACATCGTCTATTTCGACCAGGGCGAACTGTTCGGGAAGGACTGGCAGTGGGCCGATGATCGAAGGGTGGACCTGAGGAACAATATCTACTGGCGGGCGGGCGGGCAGCGATTCGGCTTCGCGGGCAAGTCGTGGGACCAGTGGCGGGCCATGGGCCGGGACAAAGTAGGCTCGGTCATCGCCGATCCGAAGTTTGTGGACCCAGGCAGCTACGATTTCCGCTTCGCTTCCGACGAGGTCATCAAGCAGACCGGCTTCCAGCCCTTCGACTACAGCCAGGCCGG
>JAWOHK010000324.1:0-40448 GCA_046485205.1 Chloroflexota bacterium
TCGCTGTCCCGCTGCCCTCCAAAACCGGTCGATTCATCCTGATCGACAACGGCGCCAATGTGGAATGTCGCCCGGAACATCTGCACCAGTTCGCCATCATGGGCAGTTTGTATGCCGAAAAGAATTTCGGCATCCCCAACCCCCGCGTGGGATTGCTCTCCAACGGTGAGGAAGAAGGCAAAGGCAATCAACTTATTAAGGAAACTATCCCGCTGATGGAATCCAGCGGTCTCAACTACATCGGCAACATCGAACCCAAGGAGTTCGTGATGGGCATGGCTGATGTAGGCGTCGTCGATGGCTTCACCGGCAATATTATGATGAAGACGGCCGAGGCCGTTGCC
This sequence comes from Chloroflexota bacterium, assembly GCA_046485205.1. Lineage (GTDB taxonomy): Bacteria > Chloroflexota > Anaerolineae > Promineifilales > Promineifilaceae > Promineifilum. Next base: position 345 of record JAWOHK010000324.1, read on the forward strand.
GGTTATATGTCCGAAACAATTCGAAAATATATTATGGCCGGCACGTTAACCAAGATCGGCGGCGCTTTGGCTCGTCCCGCCTTCCAGCGTGTTCGGGATCAATTGAACCCGGATGAGGTGGGTGGCGCACCACTTCTGGGCGTCAATGGGGTTGTGATCATTGCCCATGGGCGGTCGAACGCTTACGCCATCCGGCAGGCAATCGGCCAGGCGCGGCAGGTGGTTGAAAATAAAATCGTCGAGGCCATTGCCGCGGGTCTGGCTGAGCCCCGAATGGTTGAAGCGGGACCCGGTTAGCAGTCTCCAGGATCACCATCATACGAGCGCAGTCGTTGGGCATCAGCATGGTCTATCAAGATTCAATGCAAGGCGTAGCAACCGGGAGAAACAGCCGTCAATTTTTCGCCGACGGACAATTTAGCGGTACAGCGGTATAAAAAGGAAGCGGAATGAGCGAAGATTATTTGGACGCGCGCGGGCGACCGCGCGTTGTTATTACCGGAATGGGGATGATCAGCCCTTTGGGTCATTCAGTTGAAGAAAGTTGGGACAACTTGCTCGCCGGAAATTCCGGAGTCGGACCCATTACCCAGTTTGATGCCAGCGATTTTCCTTGCCGGGTGGCCGGTGAAGTGAAAGATTTCGTGGCCCGCGACCACATGGATTTCAAGGAAGCGCGCCGCATGTCACGCGCTTCGCAGTTAACTGTCGCCGCCGCGCGGATGGCGGTGATGGATGCCGGCTTGCCGGAACAAACACCGGACCCCGACCGCACCGGGGTTCAAATCGGCACGGCCGTCGGCGGCATCGAACGAGCCTTCGAAGAACTGGATATCTTCCGCACGAAAGGATTACGGTCGGTCAGTCCGTTTGCCATGACGATGTTCCTGGCCAATATGCCGTCGCACCATGTCAGCCTCATGACCGGCGCTACCGGCCCTATCGGCACTACGGTAGCGGCCTGTGCTACCGGCACGCAAACCATCGGAGAGGCGGCCGAGCTTATCAGGCGCGGGGCAGCCGACCGTATGTTCGCGGGTGGCGTGGAGGGCCTCATCCATTACACTGCCATAGCCGGCTTCAGCGCCATGCGCGCCCTGACAACCCATTTCAACGACACCCCGGAACGAGCCAGCCGGCCATTCGATAAAAACCGTGATGGCTTCATCCTGGCCGAGGGCGCCGGGGTCGTCGTTCTGGAACGGTTGGACAAAGCGCTGGCTCGTGGCGCGCGCGTCCACGGCGAGGTGATAGGCCACGCCTCGTCCTCCGATGCCTACCATGTAGCCGCTCCCGACCCTGAGGCCAGGGGAGCTATCCGGGCAATGGAATGGGCCTTGAATGACGCGGGGCTGGAACCTTCTCGAATCGACTACATTAACGCCCACGGTACATCAACGCCTATGAACGATGCTATCGAAACCCTGGCTATTAAGCGGCTGTTCGGGGAACGAGCCTACGAAATCGCCATCAGTAGCACCAAATCGGCGATGGGCCATGCCATGGGCGGTGCCGGTACGATTGAATCAATATTTACCACGCTCGCCCTGGCGCGCGGCATCATACCGCCTACCTGGAATTATGAGACACGTGATCCCGAGTGCGACCTCGATTATGTGCCGAACGCCCCTCGTCAGGCCCAGATTCATTACGCATTGAAAAACTCATTTGGCTTGGGTGGTCAAAATGCCTGCCTGGTACTGAACAAGTATAATGGGTCTGGCTCCTCTATTGATTGAATCGAATAGTATTGAGATTGACTTATGGTTGTACTTCGTGACGATAAACGGATTGCTCGATTAGCCCGTCTGGCTCAATTGTTGAGTTTGGGCGGTCTGGCAGCGCTGGTAGTCGGCTTGCTCTTTATATTCATCAGCGATGATCCCAATGTTTTTCTATATCAACTGGGCGCGCTGGTCGTGGGTTATACGCTCTCACAAATAGGGTTGCACCTGGCCCACCGCTACCTGCGCCAGCCACGGATGGACCAGGTTCTCGATCGGGCCGTAAGTAAAGCGGCCCGAACCGATGGGCGACTTTACCACTATCTTCTCCCCGCTCCCCACGTCTTATTGTTGTCAACCGGCATCTTTGTGCTGGTTACCAAGTTCCAAACCGGCCGGATCAGCGCCGACGGCGATGCCTGGACCCAGGCAGGTATAGGGCTGCGCCGTTTTATCGGTCGCGAGGGATTGGGCAATCCCACGCGTGAAGCGGAAGCCCAAACAGCTAAAATGGCTGAGTTCCTGAAAGGCATCGCGCCGGATGTTGCCGAAACGGCGATATTCCCCGTCATCGTTTTCACCGCCCAGAATATAGAAAACCTGGACGTTAAGAGATCGCGCATTCCAGCGATGCATCATTCGAAACTGAATACCTATTTGCGTCAACAAAAGGATAAGCAAAAACCCTTGCCACGCGCGGAATATGAAACCCTGAAGGCGGCGTTTGACGCCAGGGGTTCCCATCTGATCGAAGCCACAGCCGAAGAATAACGTGCATGCCGAGTTCCATTGTTTTCCAGACTCAAGTAACGAACCGTCAATCAAACCCCGGTTTGTTTAACCGTTCAAGGAGATTAACTCTCGATGACTCATATCACTCGCTCGATTCTGGATAATGAAATAGCCGACCTGAACAGTGATGTGGTCAAGATGGCCAGCATGGTTGATGAGGCCATCGGAAACGCAGTTGAAGCCCTTACCACCAGCAACATTGATCTGGCCAATGAAGTCACCGCCGGTGATGCCGAGATCAACAACCTCCGTTTCCAAATTGAGGAAAAGGCGTATGTCATCCTGGCCACGCAGCAGCCCGCGGCCAGAGACCTGCGTACCGTCATCGCCGCCATCCACTTCGCCGTAGAATTGGAACGGATTGGCGACCACGCTGCCGGTATTGCCCGAATCGTCACCCGTCTGGAAGGCGTCCCGGTGACAGTAGATGAGATCGTAATTGTGGAAACGGCGGAAGAGGGCGAGGTAGAAATTCCACACCTCAATCTTTCTCGCTTGCCCAAAATGTCAAAGCGCGCCCGTGATATGCTCTCGCGCGCCATCGATGCCTACATCAACCGCGATGTTGAATATGCCTATGCCATCGTCAAGCGAGACCAGAAAATCGACCGTCACTATCGCAAGTTCTTTGCTGAGGCGATGGCCAGCCTAAGTTCCCAGAGCATTGCCGAATTACCGACCTACTTGCTTTGGATTGCCCATGATCTGGAGCGTATCGGAGACCGGGCTACAAATTTGGCGGAGCGTGTCATTTTCATGGTGACGGGCCAATATACCGAAGTCCTGGAAGACTTCGAATAATTATATTTCTTATCCTGGAGCGAATCCTTCTACTCTGTTGACCTACGGGTTGGCAAATCTGAAGGCGTCGCCGCCGGTGACCTCTTCCTCCCTACAAGAGAATATCCCCGCCCTATTCCTCTCCGCAACGGCCTCTGAGGGAATTAATCAACTGGACCCACCACTAGGTTGACAAGCTTCCCTTGTCACTCTAGAATTCTCCACCAACAAAAGGCTTGCTCAACGTAGCCTCAACATATTGATAGGCAAGTTGTTAAACATTAACGCAACAGCAAGGAGGTGGTCGCCCGGTAAGTTAAACCATCAATGTAAAAAGCAATGTCGGTTAATCGGAATGGCCGGTGAAAATCTCCCGGCCCTAACTCAAAGCAGATGTTTGAGACATCGTCAAAATAGAATGTTTAGAGGAGAAGAACTATGAAACGACTATCAATACTCACTATATTGGTTTTGATGGCTATGCTGGCGTTGGTAGCCTGTTCGCCAGATGGCGGTACGACTGCTCCGGAACAGGAAGTTGTGCCGACTGAGGTGGCTGAAACCTCCCCGGACGTAAGTGACGACTTGACGTGTACCGATGCGATTGGTTGTGTAGAAATCGCCCCCGGTGACCCGATTATCGTCGCATCTTCGCTGGTGATTTCCGGGCCGAACGCGGACCTGGGTCTTGATTCACAGCGCGGGGTAGAGATTGCCCTGAATATGCGCGGTGATGTGCTTGGACACCCGGTGTCCCTGCAGGCTGAGGACGACGGCTGTAACGCGGAAGGTGGCCAAACTTCCGCCACCAAGATCGTCGCTAACCCGCAAATCGTCGGTTCAATTGCCACCAGTTGTTCCGGTGCGGGTGTTCCGTTCTCACAGATCAGCTCCGACGCTGGTTACGTGATGATCTCCCCGTCGAATACCTCCCCGGCGCTAACCAATGCGGAGCAGGCGTTCCGGCCCGGTTACCTGCGCACAGCTCACAATGACCTGGTTCAGGGTGCAGCCATGGCCGATTATGCCTATGATGTCCTGGAGGTTCGCCGTGCAGCCGCCATCCACGATGGTGATCCCTACACCGAAGGTCTGGCCCGCGCCTTTGCCGACGCTTTCACGGCGCGTGGCGGTGAAATCGTCGCTTTCGAGGCCGAGGCAGCCGATGCCAGCAATGTTGAGCCCTTGCTGACAACTGTCGCCGCGTCCAGTCCTGAATTTCTCTACTTCCCGGTCTTCATCCCGTTGGGGTCGCTGATTACTAATACGGCCGCCAACATCTCTGGATTAGAGGGCGTGAAGCTGGCCGCGGCCGATGGTGTCCAGTCGCCGAGTTTTCTGGCCAACACGGTCGGTACCTCGGAAGGCATGGTGGTATCCGGCCCTGATCTGGCGTTTGCCAACACCTTCTATCAAGAGGAGTTCTTGCCCATGTACCAGGATTCGTACGGTATTGAGCCGACCGCACCGTTCCATGCGCATGCCTTTGACGCAACCATGATCCTCCTGGATGCGATTGAACAAGTCGCTCAGCAAGGTGACGACGGCACGCTGTTAATCGGCCGCCAGGCACTCCGTGACGCCCTTTACGCCACCTCTGGCTATCAGGGCATCACCGGGACGATCACTTGCGATGAATTCGGGGACTGCGCTGACGCGAAGATTTCGGTCAGTGAAGTCCAGAATGGCGAATTCGCCCGTATCTGGCCCTAGTCTGATAGGATAAACACAACGGGCCGGGCCTGATTCTCAGGCCCGGCCCGTTCATCTTATGAGCGGTAAGACCGGTTCTGCTTTGGTAAAGAAATGACGCTTTTGCAGGTTTGACCCGGTAACCTAACCGGGTCTTCGCGGCTAAAACAAGTCGGCTATCGGATGCCGATAGAAATTAAACAGGAGGCTACTTAATGACGCTTTCACAGCGCCTCAAAGATGTTGACTGGATCAGCGTGGCCCTTTGGATTTTTCGAACAGTCATCATCCTCCTTGTCATTATCGGGACGGTTCGTAAATTATTCTTTGACGTCGGTACAACTTACACCCCTAGAGACTGGATCGATTTCATTGTTTCGGGGTTGTCTCAAGGCGGATTATATGCCCTCATCGCCCTGGGCTATACCATGGTCTATGGCGTGTTGTTCATGATCAATTTCGCTCACGGCGAATTCTTTATGTCTGGGGCCATGGCGTCAACCGTCCTGGTGGCTTCCACCCTCAACCGGACCGGTTTCATAAATGAGCAACCGATCTTATATATTGTGCTCGTCACTATCGCCTCGGTAGCGACAGCCATGAGTGTGTCGCTCTTGACCGAGCGCATTGCTTACCGGCCCCTTCGTCGGGCTCCCCGTTTGGTGCCGCTTATCACCGCCATCGGCGCTTCGTTTTTCTGGCAAAACATTTTTCGCGGCCTGTTCGGTGGTGATTTGAAGCCGTTTCCGATTCCAACAATTCTTGAAGGTCGAGTTACTGTATTCGGCATTGAAATCCTCAAAGTCCGCCTGGTCGTTTTGATCGTATCGATTATTTCTCTCATTGGGCTGAATTTATTTGTCATGAAAACCAAAACCGGGAAGGCGATCCGGGCAGTGGCCGAGGATAAGGATGTCGCCACCCTGATGGGCATCGATGTTGATCGCGCCATTGCCATGACCTTTGCTATCGGCGCGGCCATGGCCGGGATCGCTGCTGTCTTGTGGGCGATGGTCTTTAAACAAGTAAACTTCTTTATGGGGTTTGTGCCCGGCATCAAGGCCTTTACGGCGGCCGTCCTTGGCGGCATCGGCAGCATACCTGGTGCGGCTATCGGCGGTCTTTTGCTTGGTGTCATTGAAGCTGTCGGCCCACCTCTATTCTTGGAAGGATTGGGGGTCCCCGGCGCGCACCAACTGAAAGATGTCACCGCTTTCACTTTGTTGGTACTCGTCCTCATTTTCCGGCCGCAGGGCATTGTAGGCGAGCGGCTACCCGAAAAGAAAGCCTGATCACAGGGGGTTGCACAACATGACTTTAAATTGGCGTAACAACATCCGCATAGGTCTGATTCTCGGAGTCGTAGTGCTCGTCGCCAGTGCCATCGGCATGGTGCAAAAATTTGACGAACGCAGTCTGATCGTCGGAGTGCTGACATTGGGCCAACTCCTGCTCTATATCCCCCCGCTGTACGGTGGATTTCTAACGATCATCGGCGAGGAACGCCACTCGCCTTTTTCAATTTTGTTGGGCGGAATGGTGGCGGGCTTTTTCACATCACTGCCGGTTATTGGGCTTGTCTTCTTGGCCACGGCGTGGGCCGGTATCCGTGCTTATTTCCCTAATATCTCGCCGGCCTTGATCGAGATATTAACCTTTGGCCAAGGACCAGTGCTAGGCAGCCTGATTCTGGCCGGAGTCATGACCGTGTTGGGAGGTTTGGGCGCGGCCATTCACTTGATACCAGTACGAATCAGAAGGCCGATCATAAACGCCCTGCTGGTAACATTGGCTATCAGCTTATTTTCCGAAGTCCCCCTTAATATCGCCAACCAATTTCTTGTCCGTGACACGGTTCGCTTCCTGTTCGGGACCAAGGGAATCACCATTGCCGCGGCGCTCATCACTTTCACCATCGCGCTGGCGGTGGCTGTCTTCTGGGAGTGGCGCGGACGGGAAACGCGGCAAAAACGAATAGCGGCCCAAACACCAGCGGAATTAAAACGCAATCAGCGGATCACCACTGTCCTGATGCTCCTCTTTTTACTGATCCTGCCCCGAATCCTGGGTATCTTTCTCACCAATGTGATGGCTCAGGTTGGCACATTCGCGTTGATGGCCCTGGGTCTTAACATCGTTGTCGGCTTCGCCGGCTTGCTCGATCTGGGTTATGTGGCCTTCTTCGCCGTCGGCGCTTACGTAATCGGTCTGTTGACATCGACCGGCGACCTGGGTATGGGGATGAGTTTCTGGATGGCTTTGCCCATCGCTGTCGTCGCCTCTACCGTTACCGGAATCATCCTCGGTATTCCGGTCCTGCGATTACGCGGCGACTATCTGGCCATTGTCACCCTGGCCTTCGGTGAAATCATCCGCGTATTGGTGCGCTCCGATCTGCTGAAACCAGTTATCGGTGGCGCGCAAGGTATCATAAACATCGCCCGGCCCACAATTGGCGAGTTCCAGTTTGTCACGCCGCAACACTTCTATTATCTCATTCTAGCCGGCTGTATTCTGGCCTGGTTCATCGCCTCGCGCCTGCGCGACGGACGTCTCGGCCGTCGCTGGATGGCCATGCGAGAGGATGAAGATGTGGCCGAGGCAGTAGGCATCAACCTGGTTAATACCAAGCTCTTAGCCTTTGCCATCGGTGCGACTTTTGCCGGTCTGGCCGGAGCGATCTTCGCCGCTCGCTTGAGTTCCGTTTTCCCCAACAGCTTTGAGCTGCTCATCTCAATCAATACCCTGGCTATCGTTATTGTCGGTGGTATCGGCAGTCTCCCGGGCGTTGTATTGGGCGCTTTCGTTCTCGTCGGCTTGCCAGAATTGCTACGCGAGTTCGAGGAATATCGCCTGCTCATTTACGGCATACTGCTCATTGTGATGATGCTGGTTCGTCCGGAAGGAATCTGGCCCTCAGCGGTCACCCGCCGCGAAATGCACGCCGATGAAGAAGATGCCGCGATCATCAGGGCTAAACCGAACGAAACTCAACCGGCAGCCTAAGCAGGAAAATATCATGGGCAATACGAACATTTTGGAAGCAACAGCTGTCACCAAGCGCTTTGGTGGTCTGGTAGCCATCAACCAGCTGGATTTCTCCATTCCCGAAGGCGGGATCGTCAGTATCATTGGCCCTAATGGCGCGGGTAAAACTACCTTTTTTAACTGTGTTACCGGGTTTTACAAGATCGATGAAGGTGACATTATTTTTGACGGGCAATCGATCAAAAATCGCTCGCCGGATCGTATCAGCCACCTCGGCATCGCCCGAACTTATCAAAATATCCGCCTCTTCGCCATGATGTCGGCTTTAGAAAATATCCTGGTCGGTATGGAGCCGCGATTGCACTCGCACTGGTACGGGTCGATTCTCGGATCACGCGGGACGAAGGAAGAAGAGGAAAAGGCCATTGTGGATGCTAATCAGCTGCTGAATTTTGTCGGCATGCGCGGTATGGGGGATACCTTAGCCCGCAATTTACCTTATGGCGATCAACGGCGGCTGGAGATCGCGCGAGCGTTAGCCAGTAAGCCCAAGTTGTTGCTGCTCGATGAACCGACAGCCGGCATGAACCCGCGGGAGACCGCCAGCACCACTGAATTCATTCGGAATCTGCGCGATTCGGTTGGTATCACGATTCTGTTGATTGAACATGATATGCGCGTCGTCATGGGCATATCTGAAGATATTACTGTGTTGGATTACGGCGAGAAGATCGCCGAAGGCTCACCGGCTGAAATCCAGCAGAATCCGCGTGTCATCGAAGCCTACTTGGGTCGCGGCGCGGCCGGATCGGCAACCCTCGAGGTGGCGGCATGACTGTCACTGTTCTTGAACTCAACGATGTCCATGCCCATTACGGCAAAATACATGCTCTAAAGGGAATCAGCCTTACGGTTGAGAAAGGGGAGATTGTGACCCTGATCGGTGGTAATGGAGCAGGAAAGTCAACGACCCTGCGAACCATCAGTGGTCTGATGCAGCCCAGCTTTGGTACAGTAATTTTTGAAGGCGAAGATCTTCAACGCTTCAAACCCAGCCAGATGGCAGCGAAAGGCGTGGCGATGGTTCCCGAAGGTCGTGGCGTGTTCGCCCGGATGACCGTCCTGGAAAATCTGGAGATGGGAGCTTACCACCGCAACGATAAAGCCGGGATCTTGGAGGATATCGACCGCGTCTATGAACTATTTCCACGCCTGAAAGAGCGCCGTTCGCAGATCGCCGGAACCATGTCCGGTGGTGAACAACAGATGTTAGCCATGGGCCGGGCGATGATGTCGCGCCCCACACTTTTGTTGCTTGATGAACCCTCCATGGGGCTGGCTCCGGTGCTGGTGGAGGCAATCTTCAGCACCATCGAAGATATCAACAAGCAGGGCACGACGATCCTGTTGGTCGAGCAAAATGCGCTGATGGCCCTGGAAGTCGCCAATCGCGGCTATGTTCTGCAGACCGGTGAAATCGTCCTGACCGACGTTTGCTCCGTCCTGCAGAGAAACGAAATGATCCAGAAAGTTTATCTGGGTATCGACTAATCGGTTGGCCATGGAAATTCGTCTATTTTCGGCGGACGATGTCCGGCAGGCACTACCTATGACTGAGGCGATCGAGGCCATGAAGTCCGGCTATGCCCAGCTCTCAGTTGGCAAAGCTCAGGCACCGCTTCGCACCCATCTACCAATTACCCAGGAAGATAGTACACTCATTATGCCTTTTTATGCGCCGGAAGAAGGCGCGTTGGGTTTAAAGGTCGTATCTATCTTTAACAGTAATCTATCTCGCAGCCTACCCCTGATCCACGCGCTCGTGCTGATCGTAGACGCCGAGACCGGCCAACCGCAAGCCATCGTTGAAGGCAGCACCTTAACAGCCATTCGCACCGGCGCGGCATCAGGCGCGGCCACCGATATACTGGCCCGGCCTGATGCGTCCATCGTTGCTATTTTGGGTAGCGGTGTCCAGGCCCGCAGACAATTGGAAGCGGTTTGCACCGTTCGCCACATCCAAAAGGTCCGGGTCTTCAGCCTGGCCGGTGTGGAGTCGTTCGTTGCCGAGATGGCCGGATATGGTCCTATTCCAAAAGATATTGAAATCGCTGGCAACCCGACGGCGGCGATCCGGGACGCAGACATTATCTGTACCGCCACCACCTCGCGCACGCCGGTATTCGACGGTCATGATCTGAAACCCGGCGCTCATGTCAACGGCATTGGTTCCTTCACTCCTGACATGCAAGAAATCGATAGCGTGACGATCCAGAGGGCGCGGGTCGTCGTCGATTCTCGGGAAGCCGCATTAGTGGAGGCCGGTGATTTGATCGTCCCCCTCGAAGCGGGCTTTATAACAATCGCGCACATCGACACCGAACTGGGCGAGATCATCAACGGGAGCAAGCCTGGCCGGGTGAAAGCGGACGAAATCACCTTCTTCAAATCGGTCGGCGTGGCCGTACAAGATGCCATGGCGGCGCGATTGGTTGTGAGCAACGGCTTGGCCATGGGCCTGGGTACTATGGTCGGATTATGAGGGAGCTACCTCAGACAGCTCAGGTCGTTATCATCGGCGGCGGGGTGATGGGGGCCAGCACAGCTTATCATCTGGCGGTGCGCGGCTGTCGGGACGTCCTCTTGCTGGAACGCCAACCGTTCTTTGGCCACGGTGCGACCGGTAAATGCGCGGGCGGAATTCGCTACCAGTTCAGCACGGCCATCAATATCCGCCTGTCACAACTTAGCCTGCCGATGCTCGACCAGTTTGAGGAGGAAATTAGCCAGGCAATAGGCTTGCGTTATGACGGCTATCTCTTATTGGCCACCAATGAGGACGTTGTCCAAACCTTTCGCCGGAATGTTGCCCTGCAACACAGCCTCGGCGTGTCGACGGAATGGCTCGACGGGGATGAAGTGCGCCGGCAGGTGCCGCAATTAGCGGCCGACGACGTCATTGCCGCTACATTTCACAGCCGCGATGGCCTGGCCGATCCGCATGGCGTGGTCGCCGGCTACATCAACGCCGCCCGGCGTCTGGGTGTGAAAGCACTGACCGACACGCCCGTTACCGGTATCGAGATTTCCGGCGGCCAAGTGAGCGCTGTGCAGACGCCTTTTGGTAAGGTCAATTGCGAATTCGTTATCAACGCCGCCGGGCCGTGGTCCGGCGCGGTGGCCGAAATGGCGGGGGTGTCGTTGCCCATTATTCCGGTTCGCCGCCAAATGTTGACAACTACCGCCTTGCCCGAATTAGCCCCCGACTTTCCCTTCGTCATCGATTTTGCCCGGAGCCTTTACTTCCATCGTGAAGGCGCGGGGCTGTTGACCGGAATGTCAAATCCCGATCAAGCGCCCGGCTTCGACGAAAGCGTCGACGAAAACTGGGAATTGGTCCACCTGGAAGCAGCGGCCGAACGGCTACCCCTTCTCCAAAACGCCGGGCTGGTAGCCCGGTGGGCCGGCCTCTATGAGGTCACCCCGGACGCCCATCCTATCATTGGGCGCATGCCGGAACCGGAGGGGTTTGTTGTCGTCACCGGCTTTTCCGGTCACGGGTTCATGCACGGACCTATTGCCGGACTTCTAACGGCCGAGATCATCCTGGACGGCCAAGCCCATACGCTCGATATCAGCTCTCTGGCCTATGAGCGCTTTGCCGAAAGCCGCCTCAGTCGGGAATTCAACGTGATCTAACACCGCAGTCAAATCTGTGAGATCGGTGAAATGTGTAGGTGCTTATCCTGCCTGAACAACGCTCGACCGCTATACTTGCCCAAAGGCCACTATGATTCCCCAAAGAAGTCTTCCTATCCGAGTGATTGGCTGGCGCCTGGTCGGCCTGGCCCTGTTCTTGCTGGTGTTGCTGGCTGCATGCGACGCACAACGCGAACAGTCGGCTGGAGATACGAACCTTATCGCTACGGTTCCGGCCGTCCCTACAGCCGATCTGCCGATCAATCGCGATCTGATTGTGATCGCCACCGATGCCCCCTTCCCTCCCTTCACCGATTTCGACCTTTTCGGCAATGTCATCGGTTTTAATGATGCCGTTGTTGAGGCAATTGCCGAACGGACCGGGCTGGATTATGAGTTCGTTGTAACGCCCAGCCAGGGAGTTCTGGACAGCATCGCGGCCGGCTCCGCCCGCGATTTCGATGCGGTGATGTCGGCCCTGACTATTCCTGATGAACCGCCGCCGGGCATCGCCTTTACGATTCCCTATCTTGAAGTCGGTCAAGTAGCCCTCGTGCTGGTAGATAATGAAGAAATTCAAAACATAGCGGATGTTCGTCCGGGCATGTCCGTCGGCGTTCTGGCTGAACGTGCCGGTCTCGATGCAGCTTTGGCTTTGGGGTTGCCTGAAAGTGACATCTACGATAGTTACGACCGGCCGTCCCACCTTGTCCAGGCACTCATCGACGAAGTGATCGATGTCGTGATTGTAGACAGCTACACGGCCCAATATTTCGCCGGTAATTTTCCGGAACAGGTGCGAATAGCCGGTGATGGCGATGAGACTGGCTGGCTTTCCCGCAAATCCTACGGCATTGCGGTTGCCGCCGATAACACCAGGCTGTTGGAAACATTGAACTCAGCCATCGAAGACCTTCAACAAAACGGTGTTATCGATCAAATGACCGTCACCTGGCTTATTTCGGAAACCAACGCTGTCGCGGCCGTCGATCCGGGTGAATCCCGAGTCGGCACACCGGCTGGTGAGCTTTTTATCGGTGTTGTCGGTGAATTTACCGATATGGATCCGGCCAGTCTTACGATCGATTTCATCAGTTGGGAAATCAAGAACAATACGATGAGCGGCCTTTATCGCTTCAATGCCGAAAATGTCCTGGAACCCTTGCTGGCCGCCGAGTTGCCCACCATTTCCGAGGATAAATTGGAGTACACAATACCCTTGCGCGCCGGGTTGGAATTTCCGGATGGGACCGATTTCACCGCCGACGATGTCAAATGGTCGCTCAATCGCGCTTCGGGGCTTGGCAACTTCATGGTCAACAATTACCTCAAGGACAGCAACGGCGACAATTTTGCCGATGAGGATGCGGTTCAGATAATCGATCCCTCGACCGTGAAGATAATTCTCAAGGAGCCAACCGCCTACTTCCCGGCCATTCTGGCCACACCGCCCTACTTTCCGGTCAGCCAAGAATGTTTTGGCGATGCGGGAAATCCGGGTAGTACCTGCGGCGGTTTGGGGCCTTATACGATTGTTAACTGGGATCTGAACAATCGCCTGCGTCTGAAATCAAACCCCGGCTGGCCGGGCCGCCCGGCGCCGGCGTTTGAAAACATCACAGTCAAGTTCTTTCCCGACGTCGGATCGATGCGCCGGTCACTGGATGAATTTCGCTCAATCGATCTGGCCTGGACGGGTCTCACTTACGGAGACTTCATTGAATTGACAGGACAGGCGACCGGGGATGAAAATGACGCGAATTATGCCGGCTGGATAAGCCCTTCAACCTTCAAAAGTTATATTATTTTCGAACAGAATACCCCGCCATGGGACCGGGCGAAAGTCCGCCAGGCGGCTGCTTTGTCAGTGGATCGGGAAGCACTGGCCCGTGAGATCTTCAATGATGGCCGGTTGCCGCTATTGTCGCCGGTTCCCAACGATATTCCCGGCCATGTGGAAAGCCTGCCTGCTCGAAACTTGGACCGCGCGCGATCCCTGTTGTTGGAGGAAGGTTATAGCGAGACTGAAAAATTGCCGATCTCCTTGTGGTTCGTCAACGACGGACGCTATAGCCCGGTTGAAGAAAACTATGCGAATGGAATCAAAGCTCAATTAGAAGAGACGGGCGTCTTTGAAGTCAACCTCATTGGCGTCCCGTGGAACGAATTTCGAATTCAAATCGATCAATGCGGGTATTCAACCTATCTATTGGGCTGGCCTTCTCCCGGCCAGCCAACGACTTATCTGGATGCCAGTAGCTGGACCGACTTTTTCGTCACCAATACCGATCGTATCTTCTGTTCCAATTATGAAAGTCCACGTATGACCGCCTTGATCGCCGAGTCCAGGGCCGAGGTGGACCCCCAGGCGCGACTTGAACTCATCGGCCGCATCCAGCAACTCTGGGCCGAAGAGTTGCCGACACTTGATTTGACCCAGGCCCCACGTCACGCGGTATCATTATCTACCGTCGGCAACATCCGTGTGAATGCGCTGGGTCTCATGCATTACGAGTTGTTGACCAAGGAATTGGTTCCGTAACCAGCCGGTCGCCGGGTGAAAGCTCTCGCTGTCATCCTTGGCATGTCAATACAAGTTACTGTCTCTCAGCCGTCTCCGCTTGCCGCCGTTCGCGACGCTTGGCGCGTGGACCGACCAGCCGTTCTTCCCCGGCCATTATGCGCTTGATGTTGGGCCGCAAGGACCAAACAATCGCCAACCCAGCGATGATGCTACCTGCCAAATAGGCCAACGTCGTATCAATGCCCATCAGGTAGCGCGCGCCAAAAATGATGATTGTCACGGCGGCCATGCTCAGAGAAGCGACCGAGGCCATGCCTGTACCGACCAGCACGCCGGTCATCACTATGAAGGCGATAGGCAACACCCATGGCCAGATCGCGGATGACCAGCCGACATTTGGTCCTGTTCCAGCGCCGCCCTTGAATTTCAGGAATACCGACCAGTTGTGGCCGACAACTGACATCACCCCAGCAAACGCGACCGCCCAGGGCAACAATGTCGGGCTAAAGGCCCCACCGAAGAGCCACCGGACCAGCAAGACCGCGACCGCACCTTTGGCAACATCACTCAGCGATGTCAGGATTCCTACGCCTAATCCGGCCGCCCGGAATGAATTGGTGCCACCTGTGCGGCCACTGCCAATTTGGCGTAAATCTTCACCCTTGAAAAATTTGACATAAATGTAGCCAAAAGCGATCGAGCCGCAAAGATAGCCAATCAGACCGGCAATTAGAATGTAGAGGAATTGCATTATAAAGCTCCCGAAGCCGGTTGCGGAATTATTGTATTAAAACACGTGACTACCGCTGAAGTTGCTCAATTTCCTGAATCCGGGGTTATGATCCAGTTGACGGACCTTACCCGGTCCTGGTCTATCATGAATGCAGCCAGGTGGGGCTGGTTGCGGTCTTCCAACGAAATGATGAGCTGGATCACATCCGGGTAATAAGCTTGGGCCACATCGGTTGCCGAGGGCCGCGCGGGACCATGAGGATGTGAATGGTAAATGGCCAATAATTCAAGACCTTCTTCCTCCATTGCTATCATGACCTTTACTTGCTGGATAGGCTCCATCTCATACCTGACCTGGCTATGATAGATGTTTTCGACCGGATAGTGGCGAAGGGCTTTTCCCTCCTTCCCGGCGATCAAACCGCATATCTCCTCCGGATAACCCTCTACAGCAGCTTCCAGAACGTTCTCATATAGGGAGACGGGTAGGATTAATTCGGCCATGGGCAGATTACCTGGCAAAACAATAGGGTAACTGGCCTTGACAGGTCACGCCCGATGCCGGGCGTGACCTGATCACAATTAACCGGAGGGATCAGCCTCCGCCGCCACTGCCTTGAATGCCACCCTCTGTCAGCGCACTGACATCCAGTAGCTTGTCCGCTTCTTCGGCCGACAGATAGCCCTTTTCGATGACGACGTCGCGGACGGTGCGATTGGTTGCCAACGCTTCTTTGGCCACTTCCGCCCCTTTAAGGTAGCCGATGACCGGGTTAAGCGCCGTCACCAGAATAGCGTTCTTGGCCAGCCAGCCGGTCGCTTTTTCCGCGTTCGCTGTCACCCCGATCAGGCACTTGTCAGTGAAGGCGTTGACGGAGTTGATGAGGACATCCATACTCTGGAACAGATTGTAGGCAATGATGGGCATCATCACGTTCAATTCCAGTTGGCCCGCCTGTCCGGCCAGCATCACCGTTAGATCATTGCCCATCACCTGGAACATGGCCATATTCATCATTTCAGCCAACACCGGGTTGACCTTGCCGGGCATGATCGACGAACCGGGTTGTACCGGTGGCAGGCGAATCTCATCCAGACCGGTCGTCGGCCCGGAAGCCAACAGCCGGAAATCATTGGCGATGCGAGTCAGGTCCTGGGCTAGCGTGCGCAGCGCCCCACTGAAATGCACCGGATCGGCCATGCTCTGCATTGACTCGAATAAATCGTCACTTTCATACAGCGTCAAACCGGTCAATCGACGCAGAACCTTGATCATGCGGGGATGATACTCCTCATGAGCATTCAGCCCGGTGCCGGTAGCTGTGCCGCCGATACCCAGGCGACGTAACCCTTCGGCCGCCTCGCGTATTTTTTCAGTATCTCGCTCGACAGCCCGCGCGTAGCCACCGAATTCCTGGCCTAATCGGACCGGGACCGCATCCTGCAAGTGGGTACGACCACTTTTGACGATGCCGTCGAACTCCTTTTCCTTAGCCCGCAACTCGGCCGCTAGCCGCTCCAGCGTCGCTAACAATTCGTCCAGGCGCCACAATGCTCCCAGCCGGATCGCGGTCGGGATTGTGTCGTTGGTCGATTGGGCCATGTTCACGTGGTCGTTGGGATTGATTGGCTTGCCTTTTTCTTCCAGCCCAAATCCGAGAATCTCATTAGCCCGATTGGCAATGACCTCGTTGACGTTCATGTTGTGGCTGGTACCGGCGCCGGCCTGGATCGGATCGACAACAAACTGGTCGGCAAATTGGCCACCGAGGATCTCATCGGCCGCCTGCATAATCGCATCGGCCATCTCCCGGCCGGCAATAGCGCGCCCGGCCGCTTCTTTATCAGCAAACAGGTCTAGATCGTTGTTCACCTCCGCCGCCGCGCGCTTAATCATCACCATCGACCAGACAAAGGCCGGGTACGGCCGCAAACCGGTGATGGGAAAATTGTGAATGGCGCGTTGGGTTTGGGCTCCCCAATAGGCACCGGAAGGTACTTGCACTTCACCTAAGGAATCTTTTTCAATGCGGTTTTCAGTGGTCATGGATCGTATCCTCTAGAAATAAAAAACCGAATCAACTAACCGGCTCTCCAGGTCAGTTAATTCGGTTTTGGATCAGGGTTGCCTGGGCCGCCGGTATGCGGGCAATAGGCACAAATCACCCAACGTTACATGTTCAGGGCATCGTAGCCAGGGCCTTCTGAGAAAAAGGCATAGTTGGGTGGGATGTCCTCGGTCAGATCGAATTCCTCGCCCCCGGCCAACTGCTTGGCGTTTAAAAGCTTCACCTGATGGCCGTCAATCTCACCTTCGAACGGCTGGCCATCCGGCAACAGCTCCTTGGTATTGGTGATCCAGACTCCGGCTGGGGCAACATAGTCATAAGGCACTTCCTCCTCGGGGAAAATCGCCTCATAAGGGCACTCCGGGACGCAGGCCCCGCAATCGATGCAGGTATCCGGATCGATGTATAGCCAGGGCCATTCTTCTTCAGGCTGCCCCAAGACCATACATTCTACCGGGCATACCTCGATACAGGCCGTATCCCGAAGGCATAATCTGGTAACAATGTGGGTCATTTGTTCTCTCCTTAAACAACCGTTTCCATTCGGCCCGGATTGGTCCAGACCAGAAAAATTAAAACTGCTATTTAGCAGCCGCGTATTTCTTGGCGACTGCGCTCCAGTTTACCACATTCCACCACGCGGCAATATAGTCAGGGCGGCGATTCTGATAATTGAGGTAGTAGGCATGCTCCCACACATCCAGGCCCAAAATCGGCGTAAAGCCGTCCATTAAGGGTGTATCCTGGTTCGGGGTAGAACCGACCACCAGCTGGCCGTTCTGATTCACATACAACCATGCCCATCCGGAACCAAAGCGGCTAGTGCCGGCCTTGGCGAACTGATCTTTGAAATCCGCAAAGCTGCCGAACGCGTTATTGATCGCTTGGGCCAGCTCACCTGACGGTTCACCGCCGCCGTTGGGACCCATAATTTCCCAGAACAGGTTATGGTTGGCATATCCACCGCCGTTGTTGCGAACGGTGGTCCGAATCCCTTCCGGTATGGCGGATAGATTACCGAGCAACTCCTCGATGGTCTTGTCAGCCAACTCCGGATGACCTTCCAAAGCGTCGTTCAGATTCTTGGTGTAGGCGGCGTGATGCTTGTCATGATGAATGCTCATCGTGCGGGCATCGACATGGGGTTCTAATGCATTCTCAGGATAGGGAAGGGGGGGTAATTCAAAGGACATAACTATCTCCTTGGTGCGGGTGTTAAAGAGTGACACAATCGGGATGGTCACTCATAATTGAAACAAGGTAAAAATGATTCTAGCGGCACGATTTTGCTTTGTCAAACTCAGAAGAAGAGATTCGTATATCGCTCATAACAGCCAGTGGCAGGGCCGGACATCACAACGAATATCCCACATTTCACTCGATTACTTCAAAAACAAAGGTTCCTTCTTGCGAAAAAAGCAGGCGTAGAGCGGGGTTCCGGCTCAGTCGGGCCGGGTCAAATATACCACCGCGCGCGCCGACGAAGATATGAGTCACTCCCTTTTCGAGAAGCCACGCAGCCGCGGTCGGGTCGGACCAATCGTCTTCGGCCGATGCCGCCTCGTTAAATGCTCTGACCTGCGCAAACAGGTCGGGGTTGTAGATGTGGTCAACTGGCGGCGTGGTCGCCTGCCGCCCGGTCAGAGGTACCAGCCATGCACCACCGTCGCTACCGGCCCAAGTCGCGCCTAACCATTGCCAGGCATTCACCGCCACCAGGGCATCATTCGGCAACTGTTCACCGGCCCAAACCAGCGGTGCTATGTCTTGCTGCAAGGCCAGGATGGTCTGTTGGTTCAAAATATTGACCTGCTGTCGCCAACCGAAGAGAGCCAAAAGACCCAGAGCAACACCGGCCGCCAGCCCCCCAATTGTCACCCACCATTCGCGCCTACGGACGATGGCGGGGCGCCGGCCCCATCGCGCCACCCACCGCCATACCTCCCCGGCTACAATAGCCAGGAAAAGGGCCAGTGGCAGGAAAAGCGAGATGTACATGCTATTCAGGTTCACGACCAGCGTCTCCGGTAGCCCCAGACGCTCGCCGGCCAGCAAAGCAAAAAGGCTCGCCACCCAAACCAGCAACACGAGCGGGAAGATAACCCACCGGCGGCGCAGGATCAGCCCAACCATCACCACGCCTATGGCCGCCGCGGCCAAGCCCAGATAAAGGCGTTCCCACCCGGTTGTCACGTAGCCGATGGGAAAATCGTTGTAGCCGGGAAGCGATTGTTGCAAGGATTGTGCCGGATTTGTCTGGGCCAACAGTTGGAGCAGGCGGGGCGTAACCAGCACCAGGGCCAATCCGCCGGCTTTTAACAAGGGCCCGGCACGCCGGCGCGCAAGATGAGCGATGGCCGCAATGGCCGCGAATGGTAGATAAAACAAGAACACCCGAAAGTGTATGAGAAACAGCCCTGCGGCCAGTGCCCCAACCAGCGGCCAGGCGCGCGACCAACCGCGGCCAACTTGCCAGGTCAGGGCTAAAAGCACCGGCAGCACTAGCATGGCCGTGATCTGGGTCATCCGGCCCCAAGTCGCATAATAGCCGGGGAAGAAAAAGGGCAAGGCAACCAGGAAGGCTGCAACCAGGCCCACCGCCCGCCGCCGGGTTACTATCCAGCCTGCAGCGTAGACGGTCAGCGGTAGCAAACCATTGATCCACTGGCCCAGAAAAAGTAACAATCCCGGTAATTCCCGGCCAGTCATCAAGTATAGGCTGGCCGACAGGGTATGGAAGCCGAAATGATAAGGGAAGCGATCGACCGGCAAATAGGGCCTGTAATCGACCGGCGTCCGACCCTGCTCGGCCATCACGGCCGTGATCAGTGCGTGGCGACTGGAGTCGACCCAGGGCGGAAATGCCAGCTCGCGCACGGCCACGAAGCGCGAGGCTATCGAGACGACCAGCAATAACAACAAAAGTAGGTGAATAAACCGGGCCTGGTGGTCGGGCAGACGCGTATGAAGATTCGGATTTCTCTGCCCACGCCTTCGGGCCACGGCCATTACACCCACGACCGCCCAGCCGGCAATAACAAGAGACCACAGCAAACTAGCCGACCATCGACCTCCGGCAAGAGAAAACCAGAACCATAGAATAGGCCACGCGGCCACGCCAATGGCCAACGCCGCGCCCCACCACGCCGCCCCATCCCAACGATAAGGACGGCCAATGAACAGGAGCAAAACACCGGGTAAGAACAAGAAACCGAGCGATATCAAGGCCAGCCCGCCGTCGCGAATCAACCTGTTACCCAAGACAGCCGCAACATCCCGCCACAACAGCGCATACCGAGTCACAAATCGCAATTCTCGTGCGGCCGATTCGGCACCGCTGATGGTTAATTCGCCGTCGTCCAGGACGCTTAGGCTGTAAGCCCAGGCTGAAATCGGATTGCCATCGCTGCCAGACAGGCGTAACACGTACCGTTGCCCGGCCGAAGCCGGTTGGGGTAGAAACTGGAACGTATGAACCTGGTTATGATGGAGAGCCTGTGAGGAGTAGGTCCGCGATGCGATAACATGGCCTGCTTCGTCACGTAACTCCAGCGAAAATTGGCTCTCCTCGGCGCTGGATGCCCCGTTGTGTGTCAGAATCAGCTCGATTTCGGTCAGACCATTGCGGGAAGGGATGAAGCTCTGCTCGATGATCAGTCCGTCGCCGGGCGCGGGCAAGGCGGTATCCAGGCGGCCCTGGTTCAGGTCAACTGTCTTTAGCGGTCCGCAAACGGCCGGTAGGGGACAAGCGCCGCCAAGATCCAGCGTCACCAACAACAGGACAAGCAGCGCGGCCGTGGCCATTAGAACAGCCGGGAATAGGGCCGGTCCGCCCATGCCTATAACAGGTACGGGCCTGGAAGTTACGGCCGAGATTGGTTCTGGGGGTGATGGTGATTCAACCGGCGGTTCATCCATCGCCTAACTATACCCGGCCCGGCTATCACGCCAATGATAGCCAAATCGACTAATCAAAATTCGCTGCTTAATCTTATTCGTAAGGAGTTTAGCCTATATTCTAGATCGACGGACTTCCCTCCTTGCAGCAGTGGCGCCGTGGAAGATTTTGTCCCTCCTTCCTTCTCCCCCCTGAAGCGCGGCGCCACTTCTCTTTTTCTTCTTGCCCAATCTGACACAAAACTTTGGTTATTTTGAACCAATGAAACCCGTGTTTTGGGAATTGTATTCTCATCCCGTGTGGTGATAAACCGCTGCGTCTAGCACGGCCGCCAATCCTCTTAGATCGTCAGATGATAATTCTTACGTCGTAGAATATCGGTCAATCTCCATTCGCTCTCCATCTTGTCATTCTAATTCCGGCTGGCCCGCATGGTTTTTCGTTCGGCTATTTAACAGACCAGAGTCGCAATAATAGCCGTTTTTGACGATTTGTTGACGGTGGTTTGGATAATGTAGGTACGAGTTGGCTTCCAATGACAAATAAAGGTGAATATAATGGGATTTTATGTCAAATAATTGGGGATTTAGGACTGCGATGATCGAGTATACTAAACCTGGATGGCAAGTTCCGGGATTGGCCGGCATGGCCGTGAGTGAGAGGGACACGGGGAAAGGGGATTTAATGGCCAAGAATGGGAATTGTCATCGTTACCTATACACTATGCTTGAGCAATCGATTTGGCCACGTCCATGCTTGTGGCTGACTGATGGCAAAGACGTCTAAGTGGAAAACATGACAACACAGGAGTTTAATCGTGCCAAGTAAACTAGGACCTCATTTTATTGGGACACCGGGCTTTGAACGGTGGCTAAATGCCGGCGTGAAGGTTATGAAATTCGATCCCATGAGCCTGGGCGCCAGCAGCCAAGTGCCCGAAGGCAATATCCTGGTCGTGGGCAAGCTGGACCAGGAAGAAGAACAGCTTGGTTTGACCGACTGGAAAGCAATGATGAACCAGGGTAGGACCCCGACCGAAACCGCCCGGATCCGCTTCGAGAAGCAGCGCGACATCTTTGTCGGTCCCAACAAACCGCGGGTTGATCGTTATCTGGTTAACAGCCGCATTGATGCTTGGGAAGATGATAACGAGGTCGTTCCCGATAATGTTCGGGAGGCTCAGTGGTACAACGAATACTGCATCGAGATGATGCGCCACTATGAATCGATCGGCAAGAAACGGGCCAATTTCAGTTTCGCCACCGGTACACCTGACATTCGACCCGGCCAACCGGACGACATCTGGCCACACCTCCTGCCGGCTGTACGCCATGCCCGCGACCACGGTCACTATCTGGCCATGCACGAGTACATGGGCCCGGAAGCCGAACTGGGCGTCGGCTGGAAACAGGTAGATGTACAGCGCAAACGCCAGTCCAATACTTGGCACGGCCGTCGGGGCGCCAACAATACCCCGGATGAAAGTTATCCTTATGGCTATTGCCCGCTGCGTTATCGCTACATTTATGATACTTATATGCGTCCGAACGGGCTGGCCGACATGCCGCTACTGATCACCGAGTGCGGCTGCGATGGCGTCGACGCCATTACCCCTGACGACATGGAAGCCGGCTCTTACAAACATTTACGCGACCACTTCTGGCCCCGGATGGGTCTCGACCCGGACGTTCACTATGCCGCCATGCTGCAATGGTATGACCAACGGTTGCGCGAAGACCCCTACGTGGTCGGGGCGATGATCTTCACCGTGGGCTCACGACCCGGCGCGAAAGACGGCGGTCAACGCTGGGCGGACTTCGATATCGCCGGATCGGGGGTGGAGGAACGGATTCTTACCTATATCAGCGCCGAACGGGGCGTGGCCGACGAAGTCATTGGGGTGAAATCACCGCCCAAGACACCGAAACAGCCCGGTGAGGTTAACGATGGTGGGGTGGTTGATCGCTCAAAACTAGGCCGCGTCACGGCACCATTGGGTCTTAACCTGCGTAGTGAACCGAGTACCGCTGGTGGGAAAGGAACGATTCTCAAGTCCATCCAGTTTAATGAAGTGGTGACGATTGTTGGACAGGAGGGCGAATGGTATCACGTGAAGTACAACGATCTTATCGGGTATGTTGCCGCCAAACATTTATCAGTTGATACACCGGCAACCTAGTTCAATTCCTGGCGGGGAAGCTTTTCTAATACTTGTTACTTCGAAATGAGGGTGAAATGAATACAGATAACAACTCAAACTCAAAATATCCATTACGCTTTCTGCTCCCTTCCACTGTGGACGATATTGATCGTACGGGGTTAATCCAGCATCCAACCGGTTGGATAATACAGGACGCGACCGATACATCACCAGTAGAGGAGGATTACAGTGGTCCAGGTGGTCCGGAAGGCGTATTTCTCAAAGCGGAGGACATCCTGCCTATACAGGCCCATATCTTAGGACCAGACGGTTGGACCTATCACCTGCATAGCCCGCAACCATACCAGGTTCGCTTCTTGACCTCTGCTCCGCTCGAACCCGGTGAGTACCGAGTTTCTATGACTTTCCATGCCGATTGGCGATATAACTTCTGGGACGAAACGATTCCGCCTGACGAACCAGAGCACAGTCAAATTCGCTTCATCGTAGGAACCGAGACTTCAGATTGGATTGTGCCGCAGCATCTGCAAACCAACCAGCTAACTCATCACTTTGAAGTAACCGATGGAACATCGGTGATAGTGGGATTTGAAGTATGGTCTCACAATCCAGCAACAAGCAACGGCCTCTTCTTGCAATCGTTTCAGTTGGAATTCCTTGATGGCCTCGAATCAATGGAACAGCATCGAATCGTGGTCAATCTGTTACCTCAAGACGCCTCCCTGCAAGAGAAATGGCATGTCCTTTTTAACACGCATGAGGTGCGGCAGGCGATATTGCAATCCCACGATGATGCTATCAATTTGGTTCGACAGGGACGCAGCGACTCGTTCATTCGTCTATGGGGTCGCGATCGAATGAATCCGGACCAACTATCAGCTATCCAGCAAGCCGGGTTGGGCGTGCAGGATGAGCAACTAACAGGTATTAAGTTACAAGCTCTGCCTGAATCAACGCTTGAGGGCATATCTGTCGTGGTAGTCAATCTCCTCCCGCAAGATGCAACCTTGCTTGAAAAGTGGTTTGTCCTACAAAGCGTACATGAAGCACGCCAGAGCATTTTGCAATCGCATGACGATGCCCTTCTTCTGACGCAAATGGGTGGGTCGAATTCGTTTATTCGTTTATGGGCACGCAATCGCTTTCATGCCGATCAATTGAAAGCTCTTCAAACGAGCGGATTTCGGCTGGTAGATGAGTCTTTCCGCATTCCAAAGGTAACCCCGCAACCATCGGGCGGATTTCGACTCACTCATTGGCCGTGTGAGGGCAATAATATCACCCAATCTTTTGGTGCCAATCCGGAGCGCTATGAAAAATTTGGTTTTCCAGGCCATGAAGGTGTCGACATATTTGCCTCCTTTGGCTCACCCGTGTTTGCCATGGCGGATGGTAAAGTTGTAGCCATAGAAAACAAAGAAACCGGATATGGGATTTTTATCCGCATCAATCACGAAGGTGGCTACCAATCGATTTATGGCCATTTAAAGGGCGAAAACGTTCAGGTGGACCAATTTGTCAAGGGTGGCGACACCATAGGTTTTGCTGACAGTACCGGTAATGTTTTTCCAAAGCCCACGCCGGAGAATCCCCATGCAGGTTCACATCTTCACATTTCCTTGAGATTGAAGGATCATGTCAGCGAATATCCACACGGGTACATCGATCCAACCCCTTTTCTAAAACAACTTCCCCAATTTCCGGGTGACTCGATCCCACCGCCGCCGCCTCCAAAACCCTCACAAGGTAAGACGTTCGATCTATTGGATTATCTCAGAGGTGACAGTCGCTTATTTGAAGTTCGCAGTGATAATGGAGCCCAGGAGCGATTTCAAACGCAAGTCGAAGGCCACCGATTCTTTATTGTTAAAAACGCTAATTGGGAAGAATTGTGGGCTGATAACGATTATGTTTGGCGCGGGTTTGATACATCCCCCGACGATAAACGCTATTACATTCAGCAGGAGGCTGGCAAAGAGGGGGCGCGATGGGCGAACCGGCGAATGCGAATAGGCGAACGATTCACCGGCTTTGGCCATCACGTTCAGTTTTACTTCAAAGAAAATTGTCACAAAACAGAAGTAAATAGCGGCCGCGCCACCAATATAACGACACTTCTGGCCCACCACGCTTCAAAAACGTGGAATGGAATAACTGTCAATGATGTCATCGAGCTAAAAGGGATTGGCGAAGAGAGCTATTTCTTCGCCAGGGGATTTGGCCTAGTTGGATGGTCAGCGCCATGGGGCAGTTCAGGAATTAACGAGATCCACGCCCCCGGTGCGCGACCGGATAATGAGCGATTGAAAATTCCATGTATTAAGCGCGAATAATGAATCGGAATGAAATTAATCACTGGCAGAAGCCAACCGATCAGCAGTAGATTAAGAAGTGAGATTTCAGTAGCGATGAACTGTCAATTCGAAATCGAAGACGGCGGTGGGGCCATGGGCGTCGTCAACGTGAATCCGGATGCAAACTGATCTACTACCCAGCGACGGCCGGGAAACTTGCCGTCGCTGGAGGCCATAAATAGTGTTTGAGCGCTCAGAAATTAGTGACTCAGGAGAAACCAGGAGTAATTGAATGCAATCAAACTTGACATACCTTATCGTTCTCAGTGGGCATCTGACGCGGGGGTAGCAGCGGCGCCCACCAGAACCCGGCGTTACCCCACGACACGGCCGCCTTCTCCAAGGATATCGAGTTCATGCTCATCAACCCCGACGCGGCGGCGCTTGACTACAACGAACTGGTCGGTGAAAGCTCGAAGGGGATCGGCTAGGCAATTTGATGGATGCCTATGGCTGAAACAGAAGGGCGATTGTATCATTAACCCAGAGGGAGGAAGATCATAACGACATGGTTAAAAACACCGACCTTACCCCGGCTGAAACAAGTACATCCAACGTTTCCACCGGTAACATCGCCCAATCGCAAGGCATCGCCATCGGCACCGGGGCGACGGCCGTCCACGTCAACGCCTTGGGCGACGTCGGCGACGTCATCACCGGCACGAAGATCAGCCTGGTCAACCGGGCGGCCGCGCCGCGCGTGGCCGGCAAGCGGCAGATCGCCCCGCCGCCTGGCGACTATATCGCCCGGCCGCAGGCCGAAGAGGCGCTGGCGGAACTGCTGACGGCCGATTACGGCGCGTTCCACACCGTCTATCTCTACGGCCTGCCCGGCGTGGGCAAGAGCTGGCTGGCTCGCAAGGTGGCCGCTGGGTTGGGTGACATCTTCACCGACGGCCTGTTGGGGGCTGACCTGGCGACAACCGACATACGCACCGCTGTCTGGAACTTCATCGAGCCTTACAGCGAGACGATCAGCCGCACCAGCCTGACCGATGTGGGAGCCTTCACGGCCGCTATGCAGGACGCCATCGGCGACCGGCGCGTCCTCATCATGCTCGACCACCTGAATGAGTGGCGCGAAAACTGGCAGGAAATGCGCGACTGGCTGCCGGACAAATGCCGCAACTGCGTCGTCTTTCTGATCGCCCACCAGCTCCCCCCGGCATTGCGCGACAACGAGAGCGCCTGTCGCCTAACCGGTCTATCGCCCGACGAAGCTGTGGAGATGTTCACCCGCCAGCTGCGGCAGGACGACGGCACGCTAGCCTGTGATGAAGTGACGATGCGCGTCCTGGCCGAAAAGCTGGACTATATGCCCGGCGCTATCGGCTCGGTCGCCCGCGACATCAACTTCAAGCTGCTGACGCCGGAAGACTACCTCGTTGCTCTGGACGCCCGCCGCGTCGATGATGAATCTACGGCCTACCCGCCTGGCCTGGAAGCAGTCTACCAGAAACTTCCCGATGAGGCCCGTGCCCTGCTGCCGTTCCTGGGCGTCCTGAAAAGTTTGCCCTGGGGCCCGGATGATTTGGCCGCCGTCTCGTTACGGCCGGCGCGAGAGATCGAAGCCGGCTTGGCTCAATTGAAGCGTGCCGGCCTGATTGACAGCCAGGAATCCGGCCGCTACCATACCCCGATTACCGTCAGCGATTACGCCTACCACATGTTGTGGGAATTGGGTGGCTGGCAACTGGTAGAAGCGACCTTAGCCTTGCGCAGCGCCGACATCCTCAGCAAGGCCGAATTCATTCTGCGTTACGCCCGCCAATCGCTCCTGGGCGAATCCTGGCAAAGCCAGGATATCCGGAAAGCGATGCTGGAGAGTGTCTCCCGGCAATTTTCCAACGCGGTGACGGCCAAGATACGCAAATCGCCGGAAACCAACCTGCTGACCATACCGCTCGATCCGTTGCAGGATTATTTTGAAAGCGACGTCCTGACCGACCAGGCGCAGGCCCAGCAGTGGCTGGATATGTTGCAGGCTTCCAGCTTTCCCATGGTCCGGCGCCAACTGGAAGATATATTCGATTGGGCGTTGCAGGAGGAAGATTGGCAACTTGTGCGCCGCTTCGGCAACCGGGTCGGCGTGAACAACTCGTGGATCATCAATTCGGAATTGACCGGCGCTGAACCGGACAAGAATTGGGTGGAACTCGGTTTTATCTTCTCCCTTCTGAAAAATATTACCGCCAGTCATGTCGACCTGGTTCATACCACCCTGAAGGGATCGCTCATCAAGGCCAGCACATGGAGCGATTGCCGGTTCATCGACACGCAATGGCCCGGCGCCCACGTGCTCGCCTCCACCTTCAGTAACATCGACATGGTCGGGATGAAAATGCCCGGTAGCATCGTCACCGGTTGCACCTTCAGGGGAGTGGACGCTCGGCACGGTGATTTTCGTGGTACCATTTTCCAACAGTGTACATTCGACGAGGTCAACTTTCGCTCAGCGCGATTGGAAAATGCCAAGTTCATCGATTGTTATTTCACCAATGTCGATTTTCGTCTGACGATTATTGAGAATGAAGTCAAGCAGTAATCATCGACAGCGTCCACCAGGAGGAATCCATGACAGAACTATTCGAAAATGGTTACGCGGTTGTTATCGGCGTCGACGCCAATAATATTCCCAACCTGGCCCTGCCGACGGTGGCACAGGACGTCCGGGCGGTGCATGACGTGCTGGTCCACCCGGACCGGTGCGCCTATAAGCCCGATCATGTGCGGTTGCTGACCGGCACGGCGTCGACCCACCGGAATATCCTGGCCGCGCTGGATTGGCTGGTAGAAAAGACCTTCGCCGACCCAAACGCGACGGCCGTTGTATACTACTCCGGCCACGGCGCGGTAGACAAGGACCGCTACTACCTCATTCCCTATGACATCAGCTTCGGCAGCATCTACACGGACGCCATCCCGGCCGAGGCGCTCAACGGCCGCATCGCTGAAACCAACGCCCGACGTTTGCTGGTTGTCTTCGACTGCTGTCACGCCGGGGGAGTGGGGGCCAAGGACGCCGGACTGGAATCGATGGATGGCGATGACAATCTGTCCATCAGTAGCGAGGCCTTTCCCATTGACCTGGTCGCTGCCGATTTGCCCGAACTCGACGAGAGCGGAAAAAGTCTGGATGACGGGTTGGAGTCCATCAACGAACTGCTGGAAGGTGAGGGGCGGGCGGTACTTAATTCCTCCACCGGCGCGCAGAAATCGTACCTGCGCCAGGATCGCACGATGAGCCTCTTCACCTACCACTTCATCGAAGCCCTGACCGGCCATGCCCCGCACCACGACGACGACACGACTGTTCTGGTGACCGATGTGATGAGCTGGGTGACGCGCGAGGTGAAGAAATCTGCCGCCCGCGAGGGCCGCAACCAGACGCCGGTCATGCGCACCTCGGGGGTGTTTCCGATCGCCCAACTACTAGGGGGCAAAGGATTGGCCAAGGGACTGGGCAGTGTCGCGCCGGACCCGCTGGCTCCGCTGCCGCAGTTGGCCATCAACCAACAGGGCCAAACCGTCCACGGCCCCCAAGTCAACACCGGTCATGATGCCAACATCGGCCACCTCGGTGATGTCAACAAGGGCGATGCGATCACCGTCGGCGACATCAGCGGATCGTCCGGTGTGGCTATCGGGCGCGGGGCCAGTGGCACCGTGACGACCACGACCGTTGTTACCGGTGGTGGGAAGAGCGGCAAGTCTTTAATGGGGAAATTACAGGCACTGGTGGACAGGGAAGCGCCGGGGCTGGCCGGCAAGGTGGCCGAGCTGCAATCTCAGGTGGCACGCGGCGCGGCGGCCGACGACGATACCGTCGCCGGTCTAATCGATGATCTGGTCCGGGGTGTGCCCGGCGCGAGCGGGCTGCTCAATGCGCTGATGAACAGCCCGGAGGCGAGAGCGGCCGCTGAAGGTCCGGCCACCAGATTTGTGCTCGGCAGGCTCAATTAAGGAGAAAAGGTGAATGGCCACGGATAGCAGCCGCTACCTATCTGATCTGCACCAGCAGATCGACCGTTTGTTCAATTTGGAAGAGGTGCGCACCTTGTGCTTCGACCTGGGTGTTGACTTCGACAACGTAGCCGGGGAGGGCAAGGCGGCCCGCATCCGCGAGTTGATTCTGCAGCTGGCCCGGCGTGAGGAGTTGCAAAGCCTGGTCGATCTCGTGCGGCAGGAGCGGCCACTCGCCGTCTGGGTCGATGTGCCGGTTGATTTCACCCTGCCCGGAACGCTCGCAACTCCGGAAAAGACACCGCCGGCCACAGCCAACTACTACGGCCCGGTGACATTCAACCAGCAAGGCCAGACCGTCCGGGGGGCCCAAATCAACGCCGCTGGCGACGTCGCCGTCGACCATCTCGGCGACAGGAACGAAGGTGACACAATCACCGTGGGGGACATCAGCAACGCTTCCGGTATAGCAATTGGCCGTGATGCCTGGGCTGAAGTCACCACGACCAACATAACCGGCGGACGCGATCCCGCACTCGATGATTCGTTTGCTCCGTTGCGGGAGCTGATGGTGGGGTACAGTCCCGAACTAATGGCCAAAGTCGAGAAATTACAAGCGGAGGCCGGGCACGGCGCGGCTGCCGATGACGCTACAGTGGCCGGGTTGGTCCAGGACATCGCCGATGCCGCGCCTGCGGCTGGACCAGAGCTGACGGCGCTTTTCGACAGACTGGCGTTGGCCGGTCCGGCGACGGCGTTCGTGCTGGGCCGGATGAACCGACCGGCTGCCTGACAACCGCCAACCGCTCCCTAACCAATAGATTTACCAGCACCTGATAGCACGAGAGCTGCCTACATGGCAGCTCAGTTTGGTAATGACGCCAGTTGGATTTGAACCAACGACCTAGGGCTTATGAGTCCCCCGCTCTACCACTGAGCTATGGCGTCAAACGATACCTTAATTATAGCCGAAGCGGAAGACGCGGCAAGCCCTCTCAGCGGATGAGGGCCACTAGCGGGGCGGGGACAAAGGTCAGAAAGAAGAGGGCCAGGGTGCAGATGGCCAGGATGCGCCGGCGCGGATCCAACTCGCTGATGTCTTCCAAAGGCCGGGCATGAAACCGCCCTACGAACATCAATAGCCCGATCCATAATACCCAGGTCAGGGCCGGGGCACCGTTCAGCCACGATAGAACGACGATGGTGGCCAGCGCGCCGATAACCGGCCAGAAGAGCCAGCGCGCCTTGCGGCCGAAGAGAGCATAGGCTACGTGCCCACCGTCCAATTGCCCGACCGGCAGCAGATTTAACCCGGTAACAAAAAGTCCCACCCAACCGGCCCAGGCCACCTGGTTGAGCAAAACGTCGACGCCGCCGCCGGGAAGCAGGCGGCCATGGGCGACGTACTTGGCAAACAGATAGAGAAAAGAGTTACCCTCAAAGGTCATGCCCGATTGGACGGCGATAAGTTCCGACGTCGCCAAGCCGAAAATGAGGATAGGCACGGCGAAGACCAGACCGGCTAGCGGCCCGGCCGCGCCGACATCAAACAGCATCCGCCGGTTGTTGACCGGTCCTTGAAGGCGGATAAAAGCCCCTAACGTGCCGAAGGGCGAGAAGGGCATGGGGATGAAATAGGGCAGTGTGACCGGCACGCAGTGGTGGCGGGCCGCGAAATAATGGCCCAGTTCGTGCGCCCCCAGGATAAGCAAGATGCTCACCGCGAAAGGCAGACCTCGCCACAGCTGGAGCGCCTGATCCATCGACTCCGCCCCATACAGCGCCCCGGCAAAAAGGGTAGTAAAAATGGTCGCGATGAACAAAACCAGATTGATCACCGGCCGGGTTTTGGGGGTTTCGAACACCACCGGCAGGGCTACAATCGATATCCGGCTTTCATCTTCCGTCTCGACGATGGGCGTAAAGCCGTGGACCTCGTAGCGTCGTCTCAGTTCCGAGTAACAATCGCCCGGCTCGCAGAGAAATCGACCGCGAAAACGAAAGAGGCCTTCTTCGGGATGATCCAGTGTGGTATCGTAAACCAGGAACAGGTCGGCGATCTCCCGGCGAAGCGTCTCGATCCGGTCGAGATTTTCGGACGCCGGCGAGGGGGGGAAGTCCTCCATCGTGTCGTCTACGTCGTCGGGCGTATTCAGGCTTTATTCTCTTCCGAGGAGGCGAGATCGGTGGCGGCGGTATCGGCGGCGTTGTCCTCGTCATCCCCCCAACTGACGATCCAGATGCAGGCCCCAGCTACCAGCGTCGTGATAAGAATCAACCAGAACCACTGCATCGACGCAAGACCGACATCGCGGGCCTCGTAGATGAGAATAGCGTTCATGCCCAGTGCCAGGACAATCCAGGCGCTGAGGCTGGGATGGCGAAGAATCCACTCTTTAATGGCTTGCATGGGATAAGACTATAGCCGTTTACGAGCTTTTTGCACAGAGAAAAAGACCAATTCGGCAAACGTTAAGCCGCCGAATCCTCGACGACGCCCGCACCGGCCCAGGCCACCTCAAACTGGGCTTGAGTGTCCTCCATGAGACCATCGGTGCGGATCACGACATCGGCGCGGGCGATCTTCTCCGCCTGGGGGGTTTGGGCATCGATGCGCGCGTTGGCCGCTGCCTCGTCCAGTCCCCGG
The DNA here is from genome assembly GCA_046485205.1 of Chloroflexota bacterium. Classification (GTDB taxonomy): domain Bacteria; phylum Chloroflexota; class Anaerolineae; order Promineifilales; family Promineifilaceae; genus Promineifilum. The sequence goes on from JAWOHK010000324.1 coordinate 32,368, forward strand.
CAAATGCGCAGTCGGGCCAGTTGCGTCTCCCGGGTACAGGCGGTCACCCAGATCTGATCGCACGCAGCTGCCAGCGGCCCTTCCAGCAACTTAATGGCCTCGATCATAACTACATCCGCTGAGCTATCGGCGACCCGCCGGGCGATCTCGCCTCGCACGGCCGGGTGAAGCAAGCGCTCTAACCGGCGCAATTGATCGGGGTCTTCGAAGACGATTTTCCCCAGCGTGCCGCGATCGATCCGGCCGTCAACTCGCCGTACATCCGGCCCGAATGCCTCGGCCACTGTGGCTTGAATCGTCGCGTCACCGTCCATAAGTTCGTGGACCACTCGATCGGCGTCGATAGTCAAGGCCCCGCGTTCAGCGGCCATACGCATGACCGCTGACTTGCCCGTGGCAATATTACCGGTCAACCCGATGATCACCCGCTGGCTCATGCGTCAGCCTCTCCCATTCGCTGAACAGTCGTTCAAGTTTTTGTTCGGCTGCCTGAAATTCCTCGGTCAACTTCTGAAACTCGACATACTCCTGGGCCTCAGCGGCGACCTGCATGGCTTCACCTAATCGTGTTAGTTCGGCCTCGGTCGCGGCGATATCTGCTTCCAGGGACGACAGCGCCTCAGCCCGCCGTCGTTGTTCGTTCTTGCTCAATCGGGTGGCCGGTTCCGTTGATCCGTTCCCGGATGCCGGGTTGATTTCCGGCTTCTCAATGGGAAGCTTGTTGGCGCGCGCAGCCAGATAGTCCTGGTAAGAACCCTTGAACACTTCCAGCCGCATACCGCTGCCTTCGTCTTCTTTCAGTTCCCAAACCTGACTGGCCAGCCGGTCGACCAGGTAACGGTCGTGAGTAACCAGTAAAATAGTCCCCTCAAAAGCCTCGAGTGCCTGCTGCAAAATCTCTTGCGACATGATATCCAGGTGGTTAGTCGGCTCGTCCAGCAGGAGAAAATTGGCCTCTTCGAGCACCAGAATCGCCAGCGCCAGCCGCGCCCGCTCACCGCCACTCAGGGTACCGACTTGGTTGAAGACATCATCTCCCCGGAACAGGTAGCGGGCCAGGTAATTACGGCCCTCGCTGATCATCATCTCTTTGTGGCGCAGTAGTTCATCGAGGACCGTCGCCTCCGAATCCAGCGCTTCCTGGGCCTGGGCGAAATAACCCATTTTCAAGCTTGCACCCAGATGGAGTGAACCGGCCAAGGGATCCAGTTGGCCTAGAATGACCTTGAGAAATGTTGTCTTGCCGGTGCCATTGGGGCCAATGAGCGCGGCCGTCTCCAGGCGGTGTAGAACCAGTTCATCAACTGTAAACAGTTCTTTATCCGGATAACCAACGGTTAAATCGGTAGCCCGCAGGACGATGTTGCCGCTACGAAAAGCGGGATCGAGGCGCATATTCACCACGGGAGGCCGGACAGGAGCAGGGAGCGCGGCCACGGCCGCCTGTAACTCGGCTAGTGTCGCCGCCGGCCTGCGCATATCGAGTTCGTTCGAAATTTGGCTCCAGCCCTTGCTGTTTAGGTCTCCGATGGCCCCCAGGCCCCCCACCCGCACGGCCTCGACTTCGCGACTGAGGCGGGATAGTTTGCCCCAGGCCATTTGCGTCCGTTGGCCGGCGATGTTGCGGCGGATGAAATCCAGTTCCTTGGTTACCCGCTCCTGGAAGGCATCGTATTCACGTTGCAGCCGCAGCCAGCGATCCTGACGCTGCGTCAGATAAGCGCTGTAGTTGCCGCGATAGCTCTCGATGCCGGTCGGACTCATTTCCCATACGGTATTAGCCACCCGGTCGAGAAAATAGCGATCATGGCTGACGACCAACACCGCCCCCGCCCATGTGTTGAGGGTGTTTTCCAGCCACTCGATGGCCTGCACATCCAGGTGGTTGGTCGGCTCATCCAGGATCAGTAGGTCCGGTCGCTCTAGCAGCAGGCGGCCCAACAAGACACGCGTCTTCTGACCGCCGCTAAGCTGGGTCAAAGGCCGATTCCAACTGTCAGGCCGGAAACCCAGGCCGGTCAATACCATCCGAATGCGGATATCGTACTCATAACCACCCGCGACTTCGTACTCGATCTGGAGGCGACTGTACTCTTCGAGTAATTCCTCGGCGTGATCATCGGCCATTTGCGCCTCCATTGCCTGGAGTCGTCCTTCCATGTCCCGCAAGTCGTCGAAGACAGTGAGCATCTCGTCGAACACGCCATGATCCCGGCCGACAAAAGCATCGGATGATTCCTGTGACAGGTAGCCGATACGGGACCCGCGTGCCAGGTGAACCTGACCGGACGAAGGCGTGGTTTTACCAGCCAGGATCAACAGGAGCGTCGTTTTGCCGACGCCGTTCGGTCCCACCAGGCCGACCTTGCCATCGCGGGGAACACTGACATTGACTCCGGAAAAGACGTCGTAATCGCCAAAAGATTGACCCACTCGGGTTGCTGTCAAAACCGCCATGCCGGTAATTATAACCTCAATTGGGGCAACAGTCGGGAAAAACGAACGCCCCGGGCTTCGGGGCGCTATTCCTTTCTAATAACCAAGAGAGCGTCGCGTTCTCATTCTCCGGTCGGTGGAAGTTGCGCCTCCAACCGGTCAGCGCGGGATCGCGCTTCGGGAAAGTTGGAGAGCCGGTAATACACAATGGCTTGTTTCACTTCCCCCCTGGCCTCGGCCAAACCGCCGGCCCGCCAACAACCGTTCGCCCCTGGATCGCCGTGGAGACATGATTGGTAGTAAGCTTGTTCAGCTGCAGCCGGATCGCTTGTCGCCAGTAGATCGGCCAGCCGCTGCCATTGGAATCCGTCATCCGGAGCCAGGCTCAATCCTTGCCGGTAGAGGGCAATGGCTTCGTCCGGCGCTTCGTGGGTCAGCGCCCCGGCCAGCCAGAAATAGGCCGGTGCATCACCAGGATTGACTGCAATCGCCTTGCGGGCCAGCATAGTGTCCCCGGGCGCAGCCTTAGCCATGTAGCTTGTATAGCGGTCGGTGCAAGGCAATAAGTCAGCCCAGGCTGAGGTTCGCGCGGCCTGATTTCCAGCCGCATGGTGTAGTAAACCTTCGAACCAGAAAGCGGGACAGTGTCTCCCGGCCAAGCGTTCCACCATCGGGGCGATCTCTGAAACATTTGAGGACGAATCCAATAGCGTGTGCGCCGTTATCTGCCCGGCCCGATTGATGGGCAACGCCAACCAGAACCAGATACTGAGAACTATTCCTGCAACTATAAGCCCGCTAAACCAGATCAGTGGCCGAAATTCTTGTGCCGTGTTCAATGGCCGGTCGGCTGTCTCCGCCATAGCCAGGCCAAGCAGGAACCACAAGACCACCCCACCTGGAGTACCCGGAGACACGGCATCGGTCAAACTGTACAGAAGGTGGGCAATGAGAGCTGCCAGCAACCCGATTGTCCAAAAACGAGCCAGCCCTTTCTGCGACTTCGAGCTTAATAGCCGGATAAGGACCACCAGGGTAACGGTCAGGAGCAGAATAAAAGTAAGGCCACCGGCCAGACCGAAATCGAGGAAGGCTTGGAGATACAGATTGTGGGCGTCTTCCAGGACAGGTGCCTGGCCGATTTCTGTGAGCGGATATAGCAAGCCTGCTGTCCGGCCAAATAAACCGAAACCCATGCCCCACGTCGAATGGTCGCGAATGCCATCAATTGCTTGTTGCCAGATGCCCAGACGAGGCCCGACGACGCTGGTCCAGGAATTGGCGCCGGCAAAGACAATCCGGTCCAAACGCCCGGTAATAGTCAAGGCCACGATACCCAACGCGCCTGCTCCTGCTCCGACTACAAGCCATTTCCTATTTACCAGACCGCTGAGCGCCACAACGAGCCCCACACCCAGCAGCGTGGAAATTAATCCGGTCCGCGATTGCGTCAAAATCATTGTAATCGACATTATCACGATCAGCGGGACAAGCCACAGCGAAGCACGTCGTTGGCCGGCCCGGATCTTGCCCAGAAGCAAGGCCAAGGTAACCGGAATGAAGAGTGTCAGCACGCCAGCGATTTCGTTGGTCGCCAGGTTGCCCTCTACCCCCAGCCATTCAGCCACCAGGTTTACTTGGGGCAGGCTAAATAATTTTTCGACGTCCCTCATCCCGACCAGACCGGCGACAGCGACCAGCCCGCCCAGTAATAAATAGGCTTGCCGCGGAATTCTCATTTGCTCCCACGCGTCAAACGCGGTGGGCGACGGGCCGGCCCAGTTGAGGATGGTGAAGAAAAGCGCAATGGACCAGACAATAGTCGTTGTATGCGGCCACGTTATCGCCCACAAGGCCGGGGAAAGAAACAAGGCCAGCGGCAGAAAAACAAATAGTAGCGCAGCGACAAACAGGTTTACCGGCGAATAGCGAGTCAATCGCCCGGAATAAGCCAACCGAATCGCGAACGGTAGGAGTAAGGTGACCAACGCGGCCAGAACAACGAGCCGGGGAAACCAATCCGCAACCAGCAGGAACGGCGCAGTTATTATCAGAATGACACCGCCTAAACGCGCCGAATCCAGGGCGGTCAGACGTCCGGTGTTAGTTCTAGTGAAAACTTTGTCCATTGCGTACTCCTAAAGGGCGATAGTATGCAACAAATCAGACTCGCATGAGCCCGTCGCGATTCGATCGAACCATTTACGGTGGCGGCTCCTCGGTTGCTTCGGATGGCGGTGATGGCGGGGTGGCCGTGGGTGGTGGCTGTTCGGGCAAATCAATCCGCGTCGCAGGCAGTGGTGACGTGGGTGATGGCAGCAGTGGCGGCAGGTTGATTGGCGCGACCGGCGGAGGGGATGTCGGCGATGGAGATGTTGGCGGTGGGGCGTTGGTCATGATGATAATTGACGATTGCGGCGTGGGAAAAATAATCACTGGTAATACAGTCGGTGTGGATACAAAGAATTGGGGCAGTGTCGGCACTGGAGCAGGAGGGCTGGTAGATGTGATCGTCGCAAATGGTGTAGGAGTCTCCACCTCAGGCAAAACAGTAATGACGCCAAGCGGTGGCAAATAGACAAGCGCGATATCCTTTAGCACATCGGATGACAGACAATTAGCCTGAACGATCTCCTGAGGTGTGATTCCTCGCGACAAGGCCACCGATTCAAGCGTGTCCTCGGCCTGGACGATATACTGCACCCACCAAGCCGGTGGAGAACAGCTGGCCGGTGTGGACTGGACGAATAGCGCCGTAGCTGTCAAGGCGATTGATTCGAAATAAGCGTTTTGATCGTCCTGCTCTTCGGTTTCAATCAACGGTAAGGCCCGGCCCTCCGTCAATTCCGCTCCAACAGATGAACCATCGGTCGATTCGCCCTCGATTGTGTCGCGGCTTACCAACCCCAACATGCTAACATCGGCTGTCGGAGCAAGTGTCGGCAAGTCGCTACTCCTATTCATCGCCTGTGGGTTGTTTCCCGATCCGACCAGAAAGTTGAGCCATTCCCACCAACCAAACAAAAACAGCCCAAATAAAACCGTACTGATTACCAGGAGCTTTCGACTGTTCACCTGGCGCTTCCGGTGATGGGTGAATACCACATTGTCGTTCGGATCGATAATCGGGAAGTTTGGTTCTTTCTTGATGGCCCAATCAAATAGATCAGCCGAAGAAAATTCGCTCTCGTCCGACGACAGCGCAGAGGTAATAAGTACCGGACTAGAATCAGGAAGGTCAGTCATTGCTTGGTCAGCAGGTTGGACCGCCTTGACAGCAGAGGGAACAGCAATCGCCGCGACCGGCGTGCTCGCTACCGCTACGGGATCTGGATCAGCGACCTCCGACCTTTTCCTGAAAATCTGACATGATTCGAAATTGGCCGTCAGGCAATAGTTTTCCTGATGGATCGTTCCAATCGGTACCGGAAAGCGCGACTCATGGCAGTAATTGTCTCCGGATGTCGATGAGTGTTGCGAGCCTGGTCCATCCACCGAGCCCAATAGGGGACAGTCGATCCGCCTGGTCTGATCACTTCCAGGAATTCTCGGCAGACGATCTGTTGCGACCCGATTCGTTCTTCGGTGCTGCATTATTTCGTGCACTTCTCCAACAGTGACACCGCCATATCAATCTATAAGACTGGTATCAGGTTATCTCTTCGCCGATCTTGCCGTTACTCGACTTCCCATTCCCCAAAACGATCGCGCTCAGGCCCCGGGCGCGCCGCTGGACACCCACGACCTGTTTCTCTTCTGTTGTATGCTCATTTTCGTAAACAGTGTCGTTTTCATAGCGATAGTAGCCATAGTAATTGGCGCTCTTTCGCGGAACCCGGTTCAAAACCACACCCACTACATGTGCGCCAGCCCGATTCAACTGGGTCAGCATGGCGCGAGCAGCCTCAGCATGAGTTTTCCCGGGCTGAATGACCAGCAACACCCCATCAACCTTAGCCGATAATACAGTGGAGTCGCTGACAACGAATGGTGGGCTATCGATAATCACGACCGAAGCTGATTCGACTAGCCGCGATAAGATTTGAGTCATACGGACCGAGCCGAGGAGTTCGGTCGGATTCGGCGGCAAGTTACCACTGGTGATTACAGCCAGGTCCTTCACTCTGGAATATCTGGCGACATCGCGGATATCCATCTGGCTTCGGAACACATCACTTAGACCAATATGGTTTGACATACCCAGCGCGTGGTGAACCCGGGGCCGACGCAAATCGCCTTCCAAAAGGATGACTCGCTTATTGGCCTGGGCCATTACTGCTGCCAGGTTCGTAGCCACGGTTGTCTTGCCATCCGAAGCTCCTGGGCTGGTCACCAAAATCGTTTTTAACGGCCGGTCAACGCTGGCAAACTCCAGGTTGGTCCGCAACGTTCGAAAGGTTTCGGCCATCGGTGAGCGCGGATTGGCCGTGACGTATGGCACCCCTTCTCCTTTTTCCATACCTGATTCGTTGACCACATAGCCAACAATGGGCAAGCCCAGTACGTTGCTAATATCCGTCGGAGTTTTTAGCGTATCGTCGAGATATTCCAGTGTAAAAGCCAATGTGCCGGTCACAAGCAGGCCAATGAATGCGCCCAGGATGATATTGCGTAAGGGGCCGGGTTGGATGGGCAGCGTTGGCGCGACAGCCCGCTCAACCTGAACCACACTCGGCGTGTTTTGCAGCCGCGCCAAACGAACGGCTTCGTAATTGCTCAACAACGTTGAGTATAGTTGTTGATATAGCACCAGGTTGGCTTGCTCCAGGTCCTGCATGGAAGTCGAAACCTGATTTGAGGGGACGGCATTTGAATTCAATGTGGTCGTGACTTCAAAGTAACGCCGTTTGGCCATGTCGAGAAGAAAATCCTTCTGAGCCAATTGGGTGCGTTTCTCGTTCAATTGATTGCGTTGTTCAAAGGTGAGTGGCGGCGGCAAGGTGTTGGGCAGTGCGTCCGGGGTAAGGTCATCGATATCTTGCTCAAGTCGGGCGATCTCAGCTTGCAAGCTGAAAATCTGTTGCTCGAGCAGAACCTTCTCTACTTCTAGCTCCTGGCGGACCACTTCCACATTTTGCTCGGAGCGTTGTTCGATTCCCGTTCGCAGCCGTTCCAGTTCCTCTTCAATCTCGCTGACCTGCAATTGCAAGGTTTCCTCAGAGGATGAAAAGCGCGAAATCTGGAGGGCCTCGTTCTGGTTAATCAGCACCTCGACGAGTGTATTGGCTACCAGCGCCGCGCGTTGCGGATCGCTATCTCGAACCGTTACTTGTAACAAGCGCGTGTTGCGAATCTGTTGGGCTTTAATTTGTGTCGGTTTGACCGTCGTGCCAACCTTTTGGCTTGTGGCTTCCAGAACAGGTTGGGTGACCAGGAGCTCGATGAACGTCTTGGCCAATTCTTCGTCGGTGATTTTCGGTGTGGGTGAGACATTGTTGACTGAAGCCTGCATCACCATGACCTTGGTAGTGGATTCATATTCGGGCATCTGATACATACTTATCATATAACCCGCCCCGCCGCCGATGAGCAGACCGATGATAAGTAACCAGGACCAACGCCTAATCATTGTGAAGATCAACTTAAGTTCCATAACTGTACAACCTGGCTAGATTTATATTCCAATACATAAATAACGATCAATA
>JAWOHK010000331.1:0-8005 GCA_046485205.1 Chloroflexota bacterium
GGCAGCTGTTGGAGCGACCAGTCGTCGATAAACCAGCCGTTATTGGCCATGACAAACCGATTGCGGAAACCGGCCCCCAGGCGCACAGGACCAGACTCGGTGATTGTGAAGTCGTAGGTCAAGGTATTGCGCTGGCCGATCTGGGTCGGGGCCCAGTTCATGCCGCCGTTGTCATGGATGATGCGCACTTCGGCCGACAGCGGATCGGTCGCGAAGGTCTTGACGGAATTGTCATACCCGATGACCGTGTCGGGAAAGAATCTGATCGTGAAACGGTAGTTGCCCGGCTGCAGGGGGACATCGGTGAACATGGAGAAGCTGGTCGGTGCGCCGCCCTTGAAAGCCTTGACGGTCTTGTCGCCATCGAAGATAAAGGTGCTTTGTTCAGTCGGAGGCAGATCCTTGGAAGGTACCACGCGCACTTCGGGCCGGTTGAACAAGCCGCCGGAGCCGGGTTCCAACGTATTCGGCCCTTCGTCGGTTCTCAACTCCCAACCTTCCGGGACTTGCAGCTCGTTGTAGAGATAGAAATACCATTCGCCTTCAAACGACGGGTTGGGTAGCAGGTTGCTTGTCTGGGCAGGGGGCTGGGAGGCACCAATCGTCGCCGGTGGAGGGGTGTTGGCGTCAACAACGATCGCCGCGCCGCCGTCCCAACCGGGGATGAAGAGTTCCTGCCCGACGATGATAGCGTCACTGGTCAGGTTGTTAGCGGTCGAGATGTCGGCGACGGTAGTGCCGGTGGTAACGGCGATGGACGAGAGCGTGTCGCCGGAGACTACCGTATAGGTGCTGCCGGCTTGCGTGTCGACCAGTGTGGCGGTGGGTGGTATCCCGGTGGGGGTGGGTTCGGTCTCAACCTCCGATACCGCTTCCGGTGTTGCCGTGACAACTACTTCCACGACGCGGGTAACTTCTACCGGCACTTCGACGGTAGCCGGTTCCTTAACGATGCGAGTGACCTCAACGGTGACCGGAATCTCCTGCTCGATCAATCGGGTGACTTCGACCTGTTGCGGCTCCTGGGCACAGGCGGCGAGGAGCAAAACGCCCGCGATAAGGGCGACAAGCTGTTGCAACTTCATATATCAGGTTCTCCTACGATGGGATATATTGATGGGCGCCATCGCTCTCCAGGGACAAATACATCAAAACGAAGGAAAGTATGGCGCATCGCCACCGGGAAAACAATGAGTTGGGCGGATTGTCTAATAATTCTCCTTCCGTCCCGCATCGTGTGTCAATACGTTGTCGCCAAAGATTTTACGGTTCGTAACAGTGACTGCAGTCGCGTTCTTCAAAGACGGCGCCGAAGCGCCTACTAAGAACACGTGTCGTATTTACATAAGCGCAGGTAGAGGTGAAGTGGTGGAGGCCCCGCTGTATTTGTCGCCTATCTAATCTGTTGCGTCGCGCCGTCGTGGGGATTAAACTTCAGGAGAAGTTCCACCAGCTATCCGATGGCAGTTAAATCTGGCGCTTCGTGATTTCCTTTTCTTCAATAAGCATCACACCGTGCAACGTACCCTGAATTACTATTGATTGTGGAGGTTAGTAGATATGATCGCATCACGTTCTTCAAGTATTGTTCGCCTGTTTATCGTGATTTTCCTGAGCCTGTTACTGGCTCAGGTCTTTCAACCAGCCCTGGCGGCCGGTAAAAGCCAGCCAGTCCCCGTCCGCTTCGCCACGTTCAATGCGTCGCTCAATCGCTTTTCCGAAGGCCAATTGGTGCAGGATTTAGCGACACCGAATAATGCCCAGGCCCAATCAGTGGCCGAGATCATCCAGCGCACCCGGCCGGAAGTCTTGCTCATCAACGAGTTCGACTATGACGCCGGCGGCCTGGCCGCCACCCTCTTCCAGGATAACTACCTGTCGGTCTCGCAAAACGGCGCCGAGCCCATCGAGTATGGTTACTTCTTCATCGCCCCCTCCAACACCGGCATCCCTTCCGGCCGAGACTTCAACAACAATGGTATAATCGGTGGGCCGGATGACGCCTTTGGCTTTGGCTTTTTCCCGGGCCAGTTCGGCATGGCCGTCTTTTCGATGTATCCCATCCAGTATGATCAGGTTCGCACATTCCAGTATTTCCTGTGGAAGGATATGCCGGGGGCTCTGCTGCCCATCAACCCGGCGACGAACGAGTCCTGGTATGACGAGGGCGATCTGGAAATATTCCGGTTATCGTCGAAGAGCCATTGGGACGTGCCGATCCGCATCGGGAACAAGACCGTCCATTTTCTGACAAGCCATCCGACGCCGCCGGTATTCGATGGGCCGGAGGACCGCAACGGGACGCGCAATTACGATGAGATCCGCTTCTGGGCCGATTACATCTCGCCCGGTAAGGCCGGTTACATCTATGATGACGGCGGGCAGTGGGGCGGGTTGAAGCCCGGCTCGTTGTTTGTCATCGCCGGCGATCAGAACTCAGACCCCAACGACGGCGACAGCATCCCCGGCTCCATCCAGTTGTTGCTGGATCACCCGCTGGTGAATACCAAGGTGACGCCGGCCAGCGAAGGTGCTGTAGAGGCGTCGTTGTTGCAAGGCGGCGCGAACCTCACGCACATCAGCGATCCGGCCTATGATACCGCCGACTTTGCCGACGGCGCACCGGGGAACCTACGCGCCGACTATGTTCTGCCGCGCAAGACGCTGCAGATCACGGATGCGGCGGTGTTCTGGCCGCTGACGACCGATCCCTTCTTCTACCTGACCGGCGTGTTCCCGTTTCCGTCTTCGGACCACCGGTTGGTGTGGGTTGACGTGCAGGTGCCGGGCCGTTAACGGGAGCCAACTTGCTGATTAACCGGGAAAATCCTTACCCGGTTGTCTCGGCCCAACGTCGATTGGGAGAACGGTGGCATGAAATTCGATCTTGTATTCGAAGGCGGTGGGGTTCGCGGGGTCGCCTTTATCGGCGCATTAGAGGCGTTCGCCGCCAATGGCTACACCATCGGGCGTGTGATGGGCTCGTCGGTGGGCGGTCTGACGGCCGCCCTGCTGGCCACAGGCCATGATGTGCCAACCATTCGAGAAGTGAATTTTGATCCTACCGGCCGGTTAGCCATTGCCTCCGTTCTCCCTCCCTATCCGCGATTCACATCCCAAATGGTTGACCGGAGCGCTACCCGGCAATTGCTGCGTGATGTGGATGTATCCCGAATACCCAACTTAATCGAAGGCGGCGCGGATACCATGCTGGCCCGGTTTCTCATGGGCCAACCGGGGTTGCACCCCCTCTTTTCCATGTTCGAACATATGGGGCTATGTGATGACAATGCCTTGCTGGACTGGTTGGCCAGCCGATTTAACGCTCATTCCGGTGGTCAGGATTGGGCTGCGTTAGGGCTGGCCGACCTCTATCAAATCACCGGCCGATCCCTGACCGTAATTGCGTCCGATATCACCGACCCTACCATGCTGGTTCTCAATCACAGTACAGCTCCCCATCTGCCGCTCAAATGGGCGGTGCGCATGACCATCGGTGTGCCATATCTTGTGCCCCCTGTTTCGTGGCAACCGGAGTGGGGTCTGTACCGGCAGCACCGTTTGGATGGCCATCTGATCGTCGATGGTGGATTGCTTTCACAGTTTCCGATCGAGCTGTTTTTATCGGACGACGAGGATGTCCAGGCCATGATGGGGCCGCGCAAGGCCGAAGACAGAATCCTCGGACTGCTGCTGGACGAGAGCCGGCCGGTGCCGGGTTACCACCCGCCTGCTTCAAAAGGTAACGGGCGGTTGGATGCCGTGCCCGGGCTCAGACTGACACGCCTGCTGCTGGATACCCTGCTGACCAACGCCCGGACCACCAATGCCGATACGCTGAAATCGCACGTGATCCAACTTCCGGTCATGGGCGTGAATCCGTTCGATTTTGAAGTCAAGCAGATAGATTTACAGCCCGTGATCAATGCCGCGTACAACATCACCCATTCGTTTCTCGCCGGCTGGCAGCATAAGGATCCGCGCGCCATGCTGACATCCTTTGAGAAAAAATACATCCAGGTCATCGCCGAAAAGTTCATCGTCAGCGGCGATTATTACCGCACCGGCGACATCATCAACAGCACCGGGATCGCGGTCGGCCGGGAGACGACATCAACTGTCGATATACAGACCAGCAACGAACAATAAAATCCATATCAGCAGTTCTTGACGAGCGATCAGTTCCCTCTCCTGTGATCCAGTTGACAGACCGCCGCTCCAATTTGTTTATACTTGATCTTATACATCGCCGCCGCGCGGCCGTTGGGCGAGCGCGAAATTTGTGTGCAAAGGATTTGACATGTCTCGCAACCGCCTGTCCATCATAATGCTGGTGGTCTTGCTGATTCTGACCGCCTGCCGCTGGCAAGAACCGGCCATCCCTACCCAGGTCGCTGTGGCCGAACCACCGACCTTAGCGCCAACCTTCTCCCCGCGGCCGACCAATACGCCCACGCCCTCGCCCGTACCGGCTACGAGAATGCCGACCGATCCACAGTCGACTGCCACCGCGACAGTTGCCCCACCATCGCCTACATTGCCGACGTATACGCCTAGCCTAGTCCCGCCGACTTCCACCGCCACAATTGTGCCTCCGACTGCTACCCCAACCCGCAACTTCGGCCCGCCACCCGGCGGTTCGGCGCAAATCGCCTTCGCCCCCGGCGCGACATCGGCCGTCGTCCGGAGTACACTCGTGGCCGGCGGTGACGGCGACACGTGGCTGCTGCGGGTCAATGCCGGGCAAGTCATCGCCGTTCAAACCCTCTCCTCTGCGCCGGGGACGATCAACGTCTCATTGGTTGACCCCACCGGCAGCGTCCTGGCCAGCAACCCCGATATCGTCGGCGTGTCGGCTGCAGCCCCGGTAACGGGAGATTACCAGATCAACCTGGCTACGGTCAGCGGCTCGCCGGAGGTGAGCTATACGATGCAGGTGTTCGTGCCGCCGGCTGAAGCAGGCCCGCCGACGCGCATCATCTTCGCCGAAGGCACGAGTTCGGCGCAACTGGCCTCTACGCTGAATGCGGGCGGCGATATCGACCAGTATGTCATTCGTCTGGCTGCTAACCAGGGGCTGAGCGTAGCCGTCTTCGCCAGTACGCCGGCCGTCACCAATATCTACATCCGTGACACAACCGGCCGGATGATTTCCGGCGGCACGGATTTGTCCGGCGCTTTCGCCACGTCGACCGTCGCCGGCGACTACTTCATCGACGTCAGCAGCGCCGCGGGTGCGCCGCAGATTTCTTATACGTTGACCGTCTCTGCACCCCCGGTGCAGCCGCCCTCGCAAGCGGTACGAATCGAGTTTGGGCCGGGTCAGATCTCCGCCTGGATTGATGGGCAGATCGTCACGGGAGGGTCCCCGCCGCAATACATTATTCATGTCCTCGCCGGGCAGACGATGATCACCAACCTGACCGATAATCCGTTAGGTAGTACCGGCATATCCATTTATGACGAGAACGGGAATTTGTTGAATTTTGGTCGCGGGCCTGTGAGCCTGGCGACGACCGTCCCGGCAACCGGTGATTACACCATCAACCTGAGCGCTGAAACCGCCCCGGTTGGCTACTCGCTGGAAGTCATTGTTCCCCCATCGCCCCCGCCCGTTGCGGAACGAATTGTCTTTCCCGCGGGGACGACGTCAGCGACAGTTAACGGCAATCTGGCATTTGGGGGAGACCTCAACAACTGGGTCGTTCGCGCTCTGGCCGGGCAGATGATGAATATCTCGGTTGCCACAGTCACGCCGGGCTGGATGAGGATATTCGTCTACAACGAGGCCGGGCAGATCATCGGTCTGGGGACGGACATCAGCGGCGTTTCGGTCCCGCTGGCGACTACCGGCGACTATCGCATCGTCGTCGTGGGCGATCCGGCCATCGGCCCGGTGAGTTATTCGATGGTAGTGTCGATTCCGTAAAGGGTTTATCTAGGTTTGGATCGAAGACCCGACTGACAAGGTCGGGATCATGGTAGTGAGTGAACACTACCCAACGAGTAAGACCAAACTGTTCGGTATGTTGATCGCCAGGTAATCTGAGTGAGCTTTGGATACTCCTTAAAAGGGCAATTCTTCCAGCACGCCCTTCCCGCGGACGACAAAATCCGGCTCGCGGTTCCAGGTCTCACCCTGAATCGTGGCCAGGCTGGTGGCGATAGTCAAGAGGGGGGCCGCCGGATCGTAAGTGCCGATGAAAAGGGTGGGCACATAGACCGGTCCACCCAGGGGGATACTCTGAACAACCAGGTAGCTGCGATAAAGCTTTAGTTCCGGATTAACATCCTCGATCGGCCGGTGGACAAAGCGAAGGGCGACGCCCAGGCGCTCGCCATCCTCGGTAATGACAGCGGTCATCCGCTTGAGGCCGAGCTCCCGTAACATGTCAATACTTTCTGCCTGATTGAGGTGTGTCCGTCGCAACATAATTTAGCTCCTCACCTGCTGTGGCCGTTCCTAGTTGGTCATGGTTTGATTGCATTTTACCTAACTCGGCGGGGCAGCACAAGCATAGAGTCTTAGTTCTGTTTACTCATTTACAAGATAGAACGTATGTGCTAAACTTGAGGTCTGTACAAAAACATCGGAGAAAGGACACGATTGATATAGTCTATGAACAAAATCCTCATGTATCAAAAAATACCGTTGAAATTTCTTGGTCGACCCTAGACTTTTTGGGTATAAGATAACAAATGCGCATTCGACTGGATGGTATGGTGATCGCCGGGATCGCCCTTCTGGTGCTCTTTGCCTTCAACCTGCTGCAGGGATGGGTGGGTGAGCCGGGTCATGGCGGGGCAGGACCTTACGGCGAGTTGGTTGAGGGCGCTATCGCCACACCGGAAGCGGCCGCTGAGCCGGTTACCGGGGGGCAATTGCACGATCCCAGCTGGCACATGGTTGTGGCGCCACCATACGACACCTACTTCCTCACTCAGGGACTCCACGGCCAGTCCTACGGCCACTTGGCCGTCGACATCGCCGCGGGTAACGGCTCGACTATCTACTCGATTATCAACGGTGCGGTAACCGGTAAAGGATATGATGAGTGGGGCAACACCTATATTCAACTTGAAAACGAGAATTATGTCGTGCTTTATCTGCATGGGGTTTATACCCGTGAGATCGGCCAGCTGGCCATGGCCGGGGAGCAAATCGGGACTGAAAGTAACCTTGGTTACACGATGGACATGTATGGCAATCTATGCGCCGGACGCGACTGCGGCTATCATACCCATCTTAACGTCTATGATAAGAACCTAGGCAGCAATATCGATCCTCTGAGTCTCATCCCGGCTAATTATCCCTAGGCTTTTCCCATGCAGACCCCGCCGCATCTTCGTGTAATGACGGAATGGGTTTACCAGTTAGCCGGGCAACGGCACTCGCGCTGATCGTTGCCGTACTCGTTGCGGGCCTATATCAGACGCCGGTCACATTTCCTGAGACGACACCCGGCGACGAGCGGATTGAAGTTCGAGACCTCCCCGTTGCATCCGGACAGACAGCTTAGGTGCCGGCTTATTCTGAAATCCCTTTCGCTACCGGCCGTGCCTTGGCTATATCCGTCACTCTGGCGATTCACAACACCGATCCAACGCAGCCGATCATCATCACTTCAGCGCGCTAACCTGGCGCGGCCGGCCGCCTGATCGCCGAATGCTTGCCGGAGCCGCACCGCCTCGACCCGCTGGCTACGGCCGACATGTGGTCGATGACGGTCGTCAGTCGGGTGGCGGCACAGGTAACTATTTTATCGTAGAATAGGGGGCAGAGGAGTCGGTACAACCCGATCATTGAAGCCATTATGCTCAACACCGCGAGTAACCAGGGTATCTCATTTATCAGCCCTGGCCGCGTGATCAAGCCAGATGGACTAGGACTTGGCCCCACACTGGGCATTGGCCGCAGTCCGACGATTTAACCGATTGCCGAAGGTCCTGGACATTCAATAGATTTTGAAACAGGAGAGAAAAGAATTTAGTGGGAATTGCAGCC
>JAWOHK010000347.1:0-3466 GCA_046485205.1 Chloroflexota bacterium
TCGATTTTCTGAACTTGTTAATGTATAAACCTGCACACCGGGTTAATAAGGCTCAATCAATATACTGACCCGACTGATCTATCCTTGGTGATGAGGGGGCTACTCGATGGACAAAGGCGACAAGCCGGTACAATATTTTCCGCTCATTCGGGAAATGGCCGAACAGGACCGGCCCAGGGAACGACTGATCAATATCGGCGCGGAAGCCTTATCCACGGCCGAATTGCTGGCCATCATTTTGCGAACCGGAGGTCAGGGCGAAAGTGTCCTGCGATTGGCTGAACGATTATTGATTCAATTCGACCATCTTCCGGGGCTTTCTAGAGCTACGATCACTGAATTGACATACGCCAAAGGTCTCGGTTTGGCCAAAGCGGCTGAAATCAAGGCGGCCTTGGAAATCGGCCGGCGACTGGTCGCCAGTTCGCCTGAAGATCGCCCTCGGGTGGTCTCGCCCGACGATGCCTTTAATTTGTTGAAATCTGAGATGATGTTTCTGGAACAGGAACATCTGCGCCTGATCTTATTGGACACTCGCAATAAGGTGTTGCGAACGCCGACGATCTATGTCGGTAGTTTAAATACGTCGGTGGTGCGGGTCGGGGAACTGTTTCGGGCGGCGATTCGAGAAAATGCGGCGGCGTTCATTGTCGCCCACAATCACCCCTCCGGCGATCCGGGCCCTTCGCCGGAGGATATCAATGTTACCCGCCAGATAGTGCAAGCTGGGCGGTTACTGGACATCGACGTGCTTGATCACATCATTATCGGCAGTGGTCGATTTGTATCGCTCAAACAACGTGGTCTAGGCTTTGATCGTTGAATGAAGTTTGACTCCTTCGGAACTCTTTGGGGTCACTCAGCAATCAAGGCTATATCGGATATCTCCGTAACAAAGGAGTGGCCAGAAGCGACCAGGGCGATACTCTCGATAACCCGAGGTGGAAGTGAACCCTGACGGGCCAGTTCCTGGCGTAAATCCACGTCATAAAAATAGAGTTGGCCAAGGGCGACACGTTCGTGGGCCCGCTGGACCACGGCACACGAGATACAAGCTCCCGGTGTCAAATTATCGTCGACTGTGCCTTCGGCAAAAAACCCTTGCTGCCAGATGCGGCTGATTCCACTGTCATCGATATAGTTGATGATAATAAACAGCGGGCACTCGCTTCCTTGAACACCGCATACTCCTAAACTTTGCTCCATCACCTGGAAGGATGTCTGCAGCCTGAGCGCTTCGTAATCCGACACATCCTGATTCATGGACTGGGAGACCCGCACATCGGCGTGGCCTATACCCTGCCTGGAAAACCGCAATAGAGGATCCCCGCTGTCCGTAAGAACAGTTGTTTCGCCTTTTGGTTGATCCAGTAACTCCATCTGCCAGGAAAATAACGCCCAATCATCCAATCCCCGGTTGAAGTCGCCATTGTTCACCAGATTGCGGGCCGGATCCAAAGGGCCAACAGGATTGCCATCAACAGGGATTTCAGCTCTTTGGCCAGGGGAAATCGTCAAGACCTCATCAAGGGCGCTAACCTTGGCTGTGCCCTGCTCCTGAACTGTCACTTGAGTGATGTCATTACTAACTTCCATCATATAACGGCCCGGCTGACTGATATCGACACTGCCCTGAGGTGTCGTCATATGTAACAGGAGCGGCCGGTCGTGCCCGAAGGGAACATCGATGCGAACGCGACCACTTTCCAGATCCATTTCGAGCCGGTTGACCTGGGGACTACCTCGAAACCGAGGCGAGGATGCCTCGTTTAGTTGGACGCTCGTATTGCTGGAAACTTGTAATCGGGCCAAGGGGTTGGATGAATTATGGGGAGCAACTTCCATCAAGGCCGAAGCCGTAGTATCTGTGCGGATTGAGGCCACAGAGGTTATCAGTTGGGCGTCCTCACCGGCTAAAACAGCGCGGCGCAAGCCATTCTCCTCATCGATTCCAACTGTGCCCTGGTTGGCCTGAACTGTGATATCAAGTGGGCGAGTCGCGTTCTGAAAATAGGCGCGAAGGCTTAACGGTAAGGTAATACTCAGGACAAAGCAGACAAAAAAACTGCCGAAAAGGACTATCCAGGCTAACCATTGCCGGTTGAACCGGTGGCTCTCAATCATCAGTACCGGACTCTGAATTCAGTGTATGCTCCCTCGGCATCAGACCAGGTAGTCTTTACGTTTTCCACACGGGCGGCGGGCGGTCCGTTATGTAGAAAATCCAGGAGGTTATCTAGATTTGATTTATCACCTTCGGCAACAACCTTAACAGTTCCATCCGGTTGATTAGCTACCCATCCCGTTAGATTCAACCGGTTTGCTTCTTGGGCCCTGTCGCTGACGCAACTGCCAAAGGACGACGCCACGGTCGAGCTGGCGCTGGCCGCGCAGTTCGACACCGGGCACTACCGGCTGATCCGGCTGATGAATCCTCGCGGCGAGGTCATGCAGGAACGCAGCAACTTCGTGGACCCGGAAGGCGTTCCGCAATGGTTCGTCCGGATGATGGCTTTTGACATCGACCCCGGTGTCGCCCACATCTCGCAGGGTTGGTCCCAGTTCGGCGTTCTCACCGTGGAGAGCCAGACCAGCTACGCCTATGAGTCGCTCTGGGACGGCACGCGCAAGCTCGCGATGATCTTTGCCGGCGGCGTCATTCTGATCGGTCTGCTGGGCACCCTGTTCCTGAACCGCACCGTGCGGCCGCTGGACGACGTGGTGAAGCAGGCCGAGGCCATTGGCGAGCGCCGCTTCATCACCATCCCCGAGCCCCGCACGCTGGAGTTCCGGCGCGTCGTCGGCGCAATGAACGCGCTGTCCGAGCGTATCAAGACGGTGCTCCAGCAGGAGGCGGCAAGGCTGGAGCAATTCCAGCGCGAGGCCCACATCGACAAGGTCACCGGACTGATGAATCGCGAGCCGTTCATGCAGACGCTGGATACCACGCTGCAGAGCGACGATGTCAACGCCACCGGCACGATGACGCTGATCCGTGTCAACGGGCTGGCGGAACTGAACAAGAACTTCGGCCGCAAGGCCATCGACGCCCTGCTCGCCTCCGTGGGAACCACGCTGAACCACATCGTCGCGCAACACAGCCGCTGGGCTACGTCGCGCCTGAACGGCTCCGACTTCGCGGTGCTGGCCCCGCGCGCGCTGGAAGCGGACCAGATCGCCCGCGAGGCCCAGGACGGACTCCGGGAAGTCCTGGAAAAACACAGTATGGACGCCTACGTCACCTTGCCATGCGCCGCCACCGTATACGCGCACGGTGACACCATCGGCAGTCTGTTGACCTGCCTGGACGGCGCCTTGCAGTCCGCGGATCAGGAAGGCGACTCCCGGATCGAGGTCGCGTTCGCCGGCGAGGTGCAAGCCTTACCGGTACGCGAGCAGATGGAGCACTGGCGCGGCATTCTCACGCAGGCGCTGCAGGACGACCGCTTCGCCCTGGCGGCTTTCC
>JAWOHK010000041.1:0-4028 GCA_046485205.1 Chloroflexota bacterium
CCGCGACCCCAGTTGGTGGTCTGGCCGCTCCAATCGATGCCATTGAACCAATCGCCGGAGTTATAGCTGTTGCGATCCAGCGACTTGGAGCGCAGCAGGTCGTCAGCGGCCTGGAAAAAGGGCACGCCCTGGCTGAACATGACGATACTGTTGCCCAGGTTCTGCATGCGCACTCGCTCCTCCATCCCGGCCGCGGCCGGGGCCTTGTACTGAATGGCGTCGAACAGCGTCTCGTTGTCGTGCTTGCTGACATAAATGATGTTCTCCTGGGGATCGGCCGTGTAACCGGCGGGTGAGCCGTTGTAATCGACATCCGCGCCGGTGATCGTCTGGCCGGTCGCTCCAATAAAGCTGTAGTCAGCCAGATTTCCCGCCATTCCAACACGAATCAGGTCGGAGAAATTCAACAGCCGGGCCAGTTGCTCACCGCTCGGCACCTGGTCGGTTTCATTGGGGTCGGTGTACAGACCGTTGATGAAGCCCTGCTCTTGCTGGCCGCCGAAGGGACTGCCGCCGCGAGCCGCGTCGCGCAACCGGTCGTTGGAGACGCCGATGCCCGTCCCGGCCACATTGGTCTGAGTGGCGTTCACGCCGCGGCGATTATCAGCCACTTCGCCGAAGTTCCAGCCCTCGCCGTAGATGTAGATGCGACGCCCTTGATTGACCGCCTCGCGGACGGCCAGCATATCCTCCAGCATGTGGTGGCCCATGAGGTCGAAGCGGAAAGCATCGATCCCATATTGCTCCACCCAGGTGACGGCCGAATCGACCATCAACTTGCGCATCATGTCGTGCTCGGTGGCCGTATTCTGGCAGCAGGTGCTGGTCTCCACCCGGCCGGTGGCGTTCAGGCGATGGTAGTAGCCGGGCACAATTCGATCCAGTACCGCGTTGGCAGCCTGGCCGCTGGAGCTGGTATGGTTATAGACGACATCGCTGGCCACGCGCAGGCCCATGGCATTCAGCGCCTGCACCATCTCGCGGAACTCCAGGATGCGAGCCACGCCGTCGGGGTCGGTACTGTAGCTGCCTTCGGGCGTCGTGAAATGATAGGGATCGTAGCCCCAGTTAAAGGCGTCCTGATCGCGAATCTCACTGATCATGGCCTGTTGTTCTTCTGAGTCGGGCCGCAAGGCAGCCAGTTCGTCCACATCCGGCTCAATTCGCTCATCCGGGTTTTCATTGATCGTGGTGATGTCGAAGTGGGGTAGCAGGTGTAGATGGTTGACACCGGCTTCGGCCAATTCCATCAGGTGGCGGGTGCCGTCGCTGTCGACAGTAAAGGCTTTGTACGTACCGCGAAATTCTTCAGGAACAGTTTCATCAAAGATGCTGAAATCGCGTACGTGTAACTCATAGATGACGATATCCTCCGGGGCCTCGAGCGGCGGCCGGTCCGGTGCATCCCACCCCTCCGGCTTCAGGTCAGCGTCGTCGAGGTTGACGATCTGGCTGCGGGCGCTGTTCATCGACAGGCTGAAGGAGTAGGGGTCGGTGACCAGGTTGGTCTCCACCGCGCCGGTGGACGGGGCGAAAACCTGCACCTCATAGAGATAGTACTTGCGATCCCAGTCCGGTTCACCGGTGATGCTCCAGACACCCGTATTCGGGTCGACCCGCATGATGGTTTCCTGCCCAACCGTGGCTGGATCGGAATCATCGAACAACACCAGCCGCACACGTTGAGCCGTCGGCGCCCAGACACGCAACGTAGGCACGCCGTTCTCGTAGGTTACACCCAGCGGCCCATCATAGGCATACAGATCATCAAGCACACCGGGGATTTGCAATCCGGTCGCATTGACCAGCGTGCCGCCGGCATCGGCCGCGGCCACGGCCACCTGTCCCTTTAAGGCGATGCGCACCCGGTTCAGATCTTCCGGCGCGATCTTGAAGGCGGCGTAATTGGCCAGGTGGGGGAATTTATCTTTGACTTCGTCAGGCAAACCGGCCGGGTCGGGGGTCAGGAGTAGTACCTCACCACCACTGATGCCGTCGAACGACAGGCTGAGACCGCCGCCGGTAGGACTGTAGTAAAGACTGTAGGTACCTTCCGGGTCTGGATCGATATCCCAAGCGATTGTATCGGTCGACACCCAGTGGGCCCGGAGCTCGCGCAAATTGCCGGCCGGTCCGGTTCCTGCGCCCACGCCAATATTCATGATTTTGCTGCCGCTGTCCCAGGAAAACGTAACCAGCGTACCGTCCTCGGGCACGCTGAAGCCGATGTTGGCGCCGTCCAGCGCTCCGTCCTCGCCGTAGTTTTCGGCCCAGCTCCCACCGACAGCAACTTTGGCCTCATAGCTACCGGCAGGGATCTGGTCTGTTTGAAAAACAAAAGTGCCGTCACCGTCCGGGTCTTGCAGCCAGGAGCGCAGGCAGCCGGGTTGCCAATCTTCGGGGCAGCCGATTTCCGACTGGAAGTCGCCCGGCACGTTGGCGATGATTGAGTTGACACTGTCGGTCACCCAGCCGGTCTGGGTCGAGAAGTAGAAGGTCACATCCGTCTCATCATCCAGCGAGAGAGATATATTATCACCGCCGGGCTGGGCGTTCTGGCCGAAGTTAACATCCCAATTGCCGTTGAGGGCGACCTTGTATTCGTAATCGCCGGCCGGGATGGTGAAGGTGTTGGTCCAGAGCTGGTAATCCTCATCGAAGGCCAGCGCCGTGGCCTCGCAATCGGGCAGCCAGTCACCGGAACAGCCCAACAGGCTCTGAATAGTGCCGGGGATGACGGCCAGGTCCGGCTGGGCGACGGCCGGGGGCGGCATACCATCCGAACCGGAACCTAAATCAGGCACCAGGGCCGGGTCGCCGATGGTGATGGTCAGCACATTCGACTGCGGGTCGAATCCAAAGATAACAGCCTCTCCCTCACCAACACTGAATGGGATATTGTCGCCATCCTGCTCACCGTCTACGCCGAAGTTAACGTCCCAACTCTCATTGAAGGCGACCTTGGCCTCATAATCGCCGGGGGGAATAGCTGCGGTGATGAACTGGTACAGGCCATCGCCGTCGGCGTCGGTCAGGAGCGACCGCAGGCAATCGGCCTGCCAGTCACCGGGGCAGCCGATCGCCTCCTGGAAGTCGCCGGCTACATTAGCCAGCAGGCTGTTGATGTCGTCGCTGACCCAGCGGGTTTTGTGATCGTACCAGAAGGTCACCGGCCCATCGGCCGAAACAACAAGGGGGATATTGGGCCCGTAGTACTCGGCATTGAGACCATAGTTGTCGGCCCAGCTGCCGTCAAGGGCGGCCTTGTACTCATACTGTCCAGCCTCCAGTTCGAATGTCGCCATCCACAGATCGTCGTCCGCGTCGTAGACGAGCATAGATGCTTCGCATTCGGTGTTCCAGTCTCCGGGACAACCCAGCTGGCCCTGTAACGTCCCGGCGATCGTCACCGTATCAGGTGGCGGGATATTCTCGGGGTCGTCGCGCTGGGCGAAAGCGGAATTAGGACCGAGCAACAACACGCTTAATATAAAAATCAAGGCGAAAAGGAATGGGGTTCTTAGTTTGTACGGTCGGGTTGTAATCATGATATCTCCGTGTATTGCTCGGCTGTTTTTTATGTCCAACTGTAGAAAATCGTATGTGTAGAATAAAAGGTACCAGTCGCTAGTTATGGAATTCAGACTTTGGCTGAAAGCAGTCGGCGATCAATTGATTGCCACATTTCGCCACCCACGCGCTGCTTCCCATGGATCATAAACCGGTTGTTCATCACCGGAATGTGCCGGCCGATCGGCCGTCAATTCCACCACCTCATAGACCGCCGCAGCCACCCACTCCCATTCATCGGTATCTGTAGCCGGCCGCCAACCCGCCATATATTCGGCGAGATACGCCGTGCTGGTATTCCCCGCCCGGAAGTTCGGCTCGGCCAGGATCGCCCGCAGATACTCGACGTTGGTCGTCACACCCAGGACGATCAAATCCTGTAGCGCCCGATCCATCTTGCGGATGGCCTCCGCGCGGTCCGCGCCCCAGGTGATGACCTTGGCCAGCATCGGGTCATA
>JAWOHK010000115.1:0-10098 GCA_046485205.1 Chloroflexota bacterium
GTAGTAGGAGTGATCACATTCCTCAGCGTCGTCATCGGCGAACTGGTTCCCAAACGCCTGGCCCTGCGCAATCCAGAGCGAATTGCGGCATCCGTCTCCCGCCCCATGGCCCTTTTGTCGAGCATCTCTCGACCCGTTGTACGGCTACTGACCCTGACCACTGAGGCGATTCTTCGGCTGGGAGGAATTCGTGAATCAGACGCGGAGACACCGGTCACGGAAGAAGAGATCAAAATCCTGATGGAACAAGGCGCTGAAGCGGGGGTATTTGAGGAAGCCGAACTAGACATGGTGGAAAGTATATTTCGTTTTGGCGACAGGCAGCTTCGCTCCATTATGACGCCTCGCACTGAAGTTGTCTGGCTGGATATCAACAGCGAAGAGGCAGAAATCCGCGAAATTGTTCGGCAATCTCCCCATTCTCGCCTGCCCGTATGCGACGGCTCGATTGACAAGGTGATCGGGGTTGTGGCCGCTAAGGATTTTCTGGCACATTGCTGGATGGATGAGCCGTTTAAATTGCAAGGGATGGCTCAAGCGCCACTCTTTCTGCCGGAGACAATGCCTGCCTTACGCGCCCTCGAACGATTTAAACAGACCGGTATACAATTGGCATTCCTCGTCGATGAGTTTGGTGGTATCGAAGGGGTGGTGACACTATTCGATATGATGGAAGGGATTGTCGGTGACATTCCCACTCTGGAGGAGATATCTGACCCTCCTGTCGTCACCCGCGAAGACGGGTCGATGCTGGTTGAGGGTTACCTCGCCATTGATGACCTGAAAGAATTGCTCGGCTTGGAAGAGTTGCCCGATGAGGAAGACTATAGCACTCTGGGTGGGTTTGTGGTTGAGGTTCTCGGTCACCTGCCCCGGGTCAGCGATCATTTCGAATGGTCGGGGTGGCGATTTGAAGTAGTGGATATGGATCGCAACCGGGTTGATAAGGTATTGATCGAGCGATTGGCCGCAAGCCCTAATCTTTCGGAGTGACCGGACCCAACAGCGCGCTCGCGCGTACCGTGCCGGCTCGCGGATGTACGGCCGTCACATTGACCCTCGTCCCCGCCGGCGCGGCCACGACCCATTCCACTTTGGCTCGATCATCGGTACTGTTTTCCGACCAAAGGGGAAAGCGCCAATGATGGTCGCGCCCCTTGAGCTGGCCAAGCATGGTTTTTTTCTGTCCCATCAGCAAGCGAGCTTCTTCCGGCAGATCGAGATCGACCTCGACCTCACGCACCGTCTTTGACTCCATCGCCTTCTCGCTGACATTAGTTGGCAACCAGCCGGTATTGTGGACGACAAGACGAATGGTGTGAATATCGCCGGTAGAACTGATTTCCAGGCTATGGATCTCCAATCGCGGAGAAATTAGCCCGCAGTAGAGAACGAAATCGGTCAGTGGCGCAATTTCCTGTTCCAAAAGCGCCGGTGGCGGATTGCCCCAAGTGTACATGCTATCCCAACCGCCTAACTCAACATTCCCCAATTGGGGGTGATCAAATGGATACCACGCAACATAGCCCCAACCGCCCAGAACCTCGTCGTTCCATTTCAATATAGCCAGATCATCCTCGAGAGGGTGTTCGCGGAACCAGTCGATGAACTTGTAATCCTTGATGCCCGCCTGGCGCTGTACACTCCAGATCTCTGTCGTCCAGGAGTACGTGCCCAGGTATTCGTACATCCAGTCATCGAACGTCCCTTTAATGAACTCCTTCGGGTCATACCTGAAATCGGCATAAACCGACACCGCCGGATAACCGGTTAGCTCGGTTCCCTTCCGGCCGATCTGTTGATAGGTAAAGAGGTCCTGCGTCGGCAGGGTATCATCGTCGCCCTTAGTCGGCGGACGCAGGTGAACGCCGCTAAAGGTGTGAAAGCTGATACTGCCGGTGATATTGGGGTGATCCGTGATGAATTGGACGGCGGCGCGGGTTTCCGGTTCGCTGGCCGGGTAAGCACCTGCTCCCTTCTCGGCCGGATGCCAAAAGACGGGAAATTGACGGTTCAAATCCAGGCCTTGCAACGGCGGCGCTGACTTGATCGCTACCCCATCGTAGTTCCGGATTGCGCCTTCGGTGAACAGGCGAAAATAGCCCCCACCGGGCGGGTCGTCCGGTTCGCGGGGGATGAGCAATCGCGGGTCTTCGGGATACAGTTTCCATGCCCCGTTGGGATCCTTAAGGCGCATTTGCAGGATGCGACCATCGCCGTCAATATCTTCGGTGTGCAACCCATCCAGTAGATCGGTGCGAGGATAGGGGCGGGTGCTGCTGCGGATATGGCGCGGCTTGTCGGCCAGTGCCCACTCCGCGCCGTCGGGATTGAGCCGGGGGATCACATAGAAGACCCGGCTATCAAGGGCGTAGGTGATCTTAGGGTCTTGTCCATATTGGGATAACAGTTTATGAATGAGGTAAAGGGCCGCCGTGGACGCAGAAACCTCGGTGGCATGGATGTTGCCATCAACCCAATAGGCGGGTTTCTCCTGATCCGGTCCGGTGTCGAAGTTGGTCAGGGTTACGACCCAGATATCACGACCTTCGAAACTTTGGCCCAGGCTGTCGAGGCGGCAAAATCGGGGATGTTCTTCTGCCCAATTCTTAAGAAATTCGGTGATGTCCTCGTAACGATAATATGTGTCGAAACGGATATCCGCCATATGTACCCCCGGCGTGTAGAAGTATTGCGACTCATTTTATCATACACTGGTATCGGCGGAAGTAATTAGGCGGCGAATCCCAGATTGGGGATAACCTCGGTAGCGATACCGAACAGCCCAATAGCGATTAACAAAATTCCCGATGCGCGGGTGAGCGTCAGGTAATTGCGCGTCGTCCAGCCGGTGAACTGGCGCTGAAAAGGCGCGGCCAACAGAGGAATGGCGACCAGCGGCCAGCCGAAACCAATGCCAAAGGCCACAAAGTAGAGCAGACCGTCAGCCAGTCCGGTAAACGAACCGGCGCCTAGCAGGAAAGCGCTGACCACAATCGGCCCAGCACACGGTAACGTCATGGGTCCCAGCAAGAGGCCATAGACATACGCTCCAATGTAGGGATTCTTGAGCAGGGGAACTTCCACGGTGCTCAGGCGATTGAACGGATTGCGCCCGGACATCATCATAATGCCCAGGAGGATGACAATGCCATAGATTGAGGGTAAGAGGATAGGCAAAATAGCGCCGAACGATTGTTGCAGATAGAAAAGAATAGCCCCAATGAGGACCATCAGCGTTAACACGCCGGCCAGGACAAAGATTCCTAGCCATTTTGCCGCTTTCTGTGCGCGTTGATTATGAGCATTTCCGGCCAGATAGGCGATTAGGCCGGGATAGAGGGGTAACACGCAAACGTTGGTCAATATTGCGCCGTTGCCCAATATGAAGGCTTGCAATAATTCGTTCATATTCTACCTTCTATCAAACGAAGGCCTGGCTAGCCACTGACGAGAGCGAGAATATCGGCCGGTGATTTGATCCCTGTTAACAGATCCGAAACGCTACCGTCAGGCCGGATCACAAAATGGGGTGTCGAAGGCGGGTTGGCGACCGTCCGGCCGATGGCTGCTGCCAATTCCTGTAGCATCTCAGGTGACATGACGGCGAAAGTCCAATCTAACCCCAAACCATCAGCGTAGCGGGCCAGGTCGGCGTCGCTGATATTGGTCTCCACACTCAGGGCGATAAAAACAACCTCGTCGTCGTTCAGACTGGTTCGCGCTTGTTGGACGTTCATCAGTTGTCGGCGGCAATTGCTGCACCAGGTCGCCATCGGTTCGACAAACACCGTCCGCCCGGCGAAATCGCTCAACGTAAATGTTTCGCCGGTTCGCGCATTGGTCAGGGGCAAGGTCTGCCAGGCGGCCAAGGCCATCGAATCATCCGCCATCATGGCCTCCTCTTCCATATCCGCCATCGGCTCTTCACCTGTCATCGCGGGGCCATCCTCGGATGAAATCACCCCTTCTTCCATCACTTCGGGGACTATCTCTGTACTTTGTTCTACTGATTCACTGTCCATCATTTCCCCTGTCACATCTCCGGCGACATCGATACTATCGGCGCTGATTCCCGATTCGGCAGGGTCGGTAGCAGCACCTGAACAGGCAACAGTGAAAATAGCCAGCACAAATAAAAATGTAATCCCAGTTAACATCCGTTTCATATCAATTCGTCTCCTTTTTCAGTCGATTACTTGAGCATCTCAACATCTAACGCTCATGGAATCTGGGTACTATGCATAAGACGCTCTCAAACATAACAGGTATTACTTAATGACAGCTTGAGTTTCAATTACGTAATCCTTACAGTCTTCAGATTCTCGAATTCGTTCAAACTGGAAGTAGCCATAATCCACCCGGCCTCGATAGCGTATTGGCAAGAGCGCACAACCTTGAATAGGAACGACATCGATCTTCGTTGGCCTCCCGGTCGCGGACAGTTACAATCCACCAAGGAGATGAAGATTATGCGACTCGGATTGATGCTTGGCTACGCAGCCGGAAAAATGGACTTGCCGCTGGAACTGGTTCAGGAAGCGGATCGTTTGGGAGTTTATGCCGTCTGGACGGCCGAAGCCTATGGCTCCGACGCCTTAACACCATTGGCCTGGCTAGGCGCGCAAACAAGCCGGATCAAGCTGGGCACTGCGATCATGCAGATGCCTGGTCGTACGCCGGCCAACGCAGCCATGACGGCCATGACGCTCAACCAGTTATCGGGCGGTCGTTTCTTGATGGGCCTTGGCTTGTCCGGCCCACAGGTCGTCGAGGGCTGGCACGGCGTCAGTTACGCCGCCCCACTGGCCCGCACGCGCGAGTATATCAGCATCGTGCGCCACATTTTTCGCCGTGAGAGCCCGCTGACCTTCGACGGTCGACACTATCAGATTCCCTATCGCGGGGAGGATGCCACCAACCTGGGCAAGCCTTTGAAAAGCACACTGGCCGCCGATCCGGATATTCCGATCTACCTGGCGGCGATTGGTCCCAGGAATGTTGAACTGGCGGCCGAGATCGCCGACGGCTGGCTGCCGATCTTTTTCGCGCCGGAACAATATGGGACTGTCTACCAAGCCCATGTCGAGGCTGGTCTAGCCAAATCCGGCCGCACGATCGACAGTTTCGATATTGCTCCGACCGTTTCGGTAGTCATTAATGATAATCTGGATGTCTGCTACAACATGTTACGGCCGATGTTGGCTCTCTACGTGGGCGGTATGGGGGCGAAGGGTAAAAACTTCTACCATGACCTGGCTGTGCGGTATGGCTTTGAATCGGCGGCAACCGAAATTCAGAATCTTTATCTGTCCGGTGACAAAGGCGCGGCGATGGCCCGCGTTCCGGCAGAATTGGTCGATGCGGTCGCTCTCGTTGGTCCGCGCGAGCGGGTGCGCGAGCGGCTTCAACTGTGGCGCAATAGCCCGGTGACAACCCTTAATGTTACCGTCTTCGACGTCGAGACATTGCGAACTATGGTAGAATTGCTTTCGGAGTAAAATTTATTCCCCCACTATGATTAATACACCTACAGTGCGCGAAGCCCTCTGGCAGGCACGCAACGAACCGATATCCATCGACGGTCGCGAAACACTACTGGTGGAGCTAATCACCACGTTAGCGGCGATCCGCCCTCTGACCGGCAAGCGCTATAACCGGACGATGCAGCGCTTTGCCCGTCAAGGGGTACCCTGGCTTTCCAAAAGCCAGGTCATCGATGCCTATGAGCAGTTGTGTGACGCGGGCTATTTAACCTTAGATCCCGATTTGCGCAGTCACCTGCAAATGAAACCCATGCGCACCCAGTCGGGTGTCACCGTTGTCACGGTATTGACCAAACCCTATCCCTGCCCTGGCAAGTGTGTTTTTTGTCCCACCGATGTGCGCATGCCCAAGAGCTATCTCCACGACGAACCCGGGGCCATGCGTGCCGAACGTCACAGTTTTGACCCTTATGACCAAACAGCCTCACGACTGCGCGCCCTGGAGCAAATCGGCCATCCGACCGAGAAGATCGAACTGCTGGTTCTTGGCGGCACGTGGTCCAGTTACCGCCGTGACTATCAGGAATGGTTCATCAAGCGCTGCTTCGATGCCATGAACGGCTTTGAGGCCAATTCATTAATCGAAGCTCAAGAAGCTAACGCCTCCGGCAAACGGCGCAATGTCGGTCTGGTTGTCGAAACGCGGCAAGATCATATCGACGTTGACGAGTTGCGCTGGTTGCGCTACCTGGGCGTAACCAAGGTACAAGTCGGCATCCAGAGTCTCGATGAACACATCCTCGCCATTAATAAACGCGGTCACGATGTCCAAAGTACACGTGATGCCTTCCGCCTTCTGCGACTGGCCGGGTTCAAGATTCACGGCCACTGGATGGCCAATCTGCTGGGGGCGACGGTCGATAGTGATATCGAAGACTTCGGCCGCCTGTGGAGCGACCCGGCCATCCGACCTGACGAATTGAAGCTCTATCCCTGCATGCTGGTACCTAACGCCGAACTGTATGATTATTGGCTGAGGGGTGAATTCCAGCCCTACACCGAGGAAGAGGTGCTAGCCGTGTTGGTCGCTTGTAAAGCTCAGGTGCCGCGCTATGTCCGGCTCAACCGGGTCATTCGCGACTTCCCGACCACCAATGTCGTCGCCGGCAACAAAAAGGCCAATTTGCGCCAGCTAGCTCAAGCACAACTACGCGAAGAAGGTCGGCCGTGCCAATGCATCCGCTGCCGGGAAGTTCGCCGGGAAGCAGTGAGCTTCGATAACCTTGAACTGCGGACTCTTACTTACGAGACGGACGCCACGGTTGAGCATTTCCTGAGCTATGAGACAGACGTGGACCGCCTCGCCGGATTCTTAAGGCTCTCTTTGCCTGACCCGACCTTCGTCCATCCCCTGCCCGAATTGGCCGGTTACGCCATGATTCGCGAAGTTCATGTCTATGGCCCCGCGCTCAACCTGGGTGACGATAGTCGGGGAGAAGCCCAGCACATTGGCCTGGGATCACGCCTTGTTGAACAGGCTAAAGCGCTGGCCCGCGCCGCCGGTTACCGGCGCATCGCCGTCATCAGCGCTATCGGCACGCGAGAATACTATGCCCGGCTAGGGTTTAAGCCGGACGGACTCTATATGGTCGCCCCGTTGGAGTAAGTATTTACCAAAACTTTTCAAGTCACGCGCTTTCCGGCGTGATCGGCCACCAGCAAAGAAAGTGTGATGTACCGAAGACGAACCGGAACGCGCCCCCAGCGATCCACCCCTAATCCAATTCATAATACGCGCCCTAGAGTCACCTTGCTGAATGATGACCAGAAGGAGCAGGTGCACGGCTACGCCCTGTCGATATTGAGCCGCACCGGCATCCGCGTCGATTCGCCCAGTGTTTTGCGCTTTCTGGAAAAAAAGCTTGGCACCAAGGCCGAAGCGGACGTGCTCAAGTTGCCGGAGGAAGTTGTCCTGGACGCGATCCGGACCGCCCCTAAAGTCATCAATATCTTTGACCGTTTGGGCAACCACGTCTTCAAGCTGGGCGATGACCGCTTGCGTTTCGGCATAGGAGTAACCGCCTTGTTCTATCAGGACCCGCTAACCGACAAGGTGACGCCCTTCACCTGTCGGAACATGCAAGATATGGTCCGCTTAGGCAGTCGCCTGCCCCATTACGACGTTATCTCGACCGTCGGCATCGTTCAGGACGTGCCGCCGGAATTAACCGACCTACGTGCCAGCCTGGAGATGATCGCCAACACCACGAAGGCGCTGATTCTGCTGGTCTCCGACGAGTATAAATTCCCAGCCATACTCGATATGTTCGAGGTGCTGCACGGCGATCTGGCTGAAAAACCGTTCGTTCTACCTTACTTCAACCCGGTCTCGCCGCTTGTCGTCAACGAAGGCACGGCCGACAAGCTCAAGGTTGCCGTCGAACGAGGTTTACCGGTTATTTACTCCAATTACAGCATGGCCGGCGCTTCGACACCCATGACCCCGGCCGGCACGCTGGCCCTTTTGCTGGCCGAGCTCCTGGCCGGCCTGACCATCAGCCAGCTCATCCGTCCCGGCGCGCCGATCAGCCTGGGCATGCTGCCGGTCTACTTCGATATGAAGACCATGATGAACTACTATGACCCACAAAGTATCCTCATCAACCTGGCCTGTGCCGAGATGATGGCCTACTACGACTTGCCTCACACCGGCACTTCGGGCAGCGGGACGGGTTGGGGGATGGACCTGATCGCGGCCGACACCTACTGGCTCAATACCCTCACATTCAGCCTGAATAAAGGCGGGTTAGCACCCTTCATCGGCGATACCCTCGGTTCCAAGGCTATCTCGCCGCTGACGATCGTTCACGTCCATGAGATTATCGATCAGGCCCTGCGCTTTGCCGCCGGTTTCCAGCTGGACGACGCCCATGCTGTTTTGGATGAGATTCACGAAATCGGCCCCGGCGGTCATTTTCTGACCACCCCATCCACGCTGGCGCGATACAAAGATGGCTATTATACCAGCCCGCTTTATCCGCATTGGAGTATGGAAACCTGGCAATTGGAAGGACAGCCGGCGGCTGATAGAGTGATGCGCGAGAGAACAATTGAATTAATGGAGAATCTGCCTGTTCCGCCCGACCATCAAGAGCTTATTTCCGCCGGCAAGAACTTTATCAAAAAGCTAAAAAGCTAATGGACTCGCTAAGATATTATATCATCCGCTTTGGACTGTGGCTGTATCAACTAATATCCACAAACACAGCCGATGCTGCCGATTTATTTTTTAGCTATCGATTACTGCTGGATCGGAAACCAGATGAAAGTGGCTGGCGCAACTATTTGAAAATCCTGGCTCCGGGCCGCAGTCGAAATACTCTGGTCAATTTTTTCTTGAATTCAGCAGAATTCAAAATGAGGATGGGTCATTCTTCCCGGTACATTTGTGTCGAAACCGAGCATTGCTCAATTTGGGTTGATGCCGAGGATAGATTTATTGCTCGGAGCATAATAGCGACAAAGAACTATGAGCCAGGTGTAACCGCCGTCCTACAAAGAGAGTTGGCAAGCGATGACATCTTTGTCGATATCGGTGCCAATATGGGTTGGTTTACCCTGATGGCCGCACCCATTGTTAAAAAGGTAATCGCTGTTGAACCGAATCCAAATAATATC
Source organism: Chloroflexota bacterium (assembly GCA_046485205.1). GTDB lineage: Bacteria > Chloroflexota > Anaerolineae > Promineifilales > Promineifilaceae > Promineifilum. Next base: position 9,165 of record JAWOHK010000115.1, read on the forward strand.
CAGTTGCTTTATCGTAGCCTAACGAGCAATCACTTCAATAACGTCGAGGTTCTACCCTACGCAGTAAGTGACGAGTCGAAGCTACTCAAACTCAACTTCATCAATTCAAATGGATCAGTAGCTGATCTAGCTATCTCAAACGATTCCGGAGTCATCGTCCAGGGACAGCCACTTGATAAGTTGCTGCAAAATGTCGATCGAATCAATGTGATCAAAATGGATATTGAAGGTCACGAGCCGCTGGCAATACTCGGCATGACAAATACGCTTCAACGCTTCAGGCCCGTGCTCGTATTTGAGTTCCACCCGCTCGCAATTCGCTCCAACACCGGAACCGACCCGGCCGCTTTTTTAGAGTCCCTTGCAAACATGCAATACCAGTTTTATGTTATTCAAGATAATGGAATAGATAAGGGGCCTTTAAGTGTGGCAGGCATCCTGGACGAATGGAAGAAAGCAAACCGGACGAGTCCGAGCGAGGATAGCGTACACTTGAATCTTGTTGGCCGGCCATTCGTGGAGTTGTGAATCTGAATGACGCCAAACGTCTAAATTTGTTTGAACTACACCCATGACTCAATTCAATGCCCGCGAACCAAACGATTTTGCCGATGATCGAAGGATCGTGATCCGCGAAGCCGAGCCTAAGGACGCGGCCGAATTGCTGGATTACATGCAACGCTTGTTTGCCGAACCGGGCATCAATTTGATCACGGAGCCTGACGAATTTTCCCTTACCTTGCAAGGGGAAATTAAATTCCTGACCGACATGACCGCAACCACCAACAGCCTGTACTTGTTAGCCGAACACAACGGGATGATCATCGGCCAACTTACCCTCGCAGGTGGAAAAAAGCGAGCCATACGCCACTCCGCCACTCTTGGTATCACGGTTGCTAAAGAGTGGCGCGGGCAAGGCGTCGGCCGCCAGTTG
>JAWOHK010000237.1:0-11985 GCA_046485205.1 Chloroflexota bacterium
GCCATCGTGAATTCCTTGTATCCCTATAGGGCAAACAATCCCGCCTATTGCTGGACGCTATCGGTTTATGTCGATTGATTAGATGTTACCAAGCCTGAAGCACCTTATTCAAGGCTTCCAACAGCTTGTCGATGTCCTTCGACTCATTATAGGCTTGTACTGAAATCCGAATGTATGGCCGACCATTCCACTCATAACATGGGATTTCAACCTTGTATTTTTGATAGAGTTGTTTCTTAAATGCCGCAATATCATTGATGGGTGGTAATTCGGCCAGCGCCATCTGGATAAAATATTCACTTTCGGCCGGATAAACCGGTGCCAGACCGGTCAGGTCATTGATCCGCCCAATCGCTTCGGACGCCAGGTCGTGACACACTTGCCGGACGGCCGGCCAATTATGATCGGCCTGGAATTGGATGGCTGCCGGAACGGATAGGTATGCTGAATAATCGTCGGTTCCGGGATATTGGAGATAGTCGAGGAAAGCCGAACCGTATGAAAAAGTTGGGAGGCTGTTCCAGCCCCAGCCGACGATCAGTGGTTCGATCAGCTGTTGCACTTCAGGCCGGACATAGAGAAATGCAGATCCTTTGGGCGCGCAGAGCCACTTGTGGCAGTTACCGGTGTAGAAATCGGCACCCACAGCCGCCAGATCGAGCGGTAACTGTCCGGGGGCGTGCGCGCCGTCGACGAGCGTCAAGATTCCCGACTTGCGGGCGCGGGCGCAGACAGCCTCTACCGGCAGGCGCGCGGCTGTAGGCGAAGTGATGTGACTGAGAAAGATAATCCTGGTGCGCGGCGTGACCCCCTGCCATATTTGATTGATGATCGCCTCGTCCGTGGTCAATGGCAGCGGGACAGTCTGGCGAATGATGTCAAACTCGCGCTTGCGGCTGAGGAAGTGCCAAACCCGCTCGCAAGCGCCGTATTCGTGGTCTGTGGTTAGTACCTCATCCCCCGGCCCCAGATCGAGCGAGCGAGCCACGACATTAACGCCGAAGGTGGTATTGGGCACGTAGACCAGATCGCCGGATGGGATGCCCAGGTACACCCCTAGCGTCGCCCGCGCTTCCGCCAGGTACTCACCGACATCGGATGCCAGAAATTGGACCGGCTGGTATTCCAGCCGGCGCTGCCAGTCCTGGTGAACCGCCAAGACCGGCCGCGGGGTCGCACCGAAGGAGCCGTGGTTGAGAAAGGTCACATCGGGGTCAAGCAGAAACTGCTCGCGTAAGGAATTCATAATGGACGATGCTGACCAACAATCCGGATCATCAGAGTTTCTTCGTAATCCAGTCTCGCGGGATGATAAGAAGAATCGGGCCACTTCGCAAGAAAGATGCCGAATACCCCTCGCGGCGCTCTTGACGTATAATCGCCGTGTCGGACAGATCTTATGACCACGACCAAAACGAAACCTGAACGGCCCATTGCCCCGCAACAAAAAGCCGATGACGTGAGCCTCGATAATATGTTGCGGCCTCAACGCCTGTCACAATTTACCGGCCAGGATCGATTGAAAGATAACCTGCTCATCCTGATCGAAGCCGCCCGTGGCCGAAGCGAACCGCTCGACCATGTCCTATTCCACGGTCCGCCAGGGTTGGGTAAGACGACGCTGGCCCAGGTAGTGGCCAACGAGATGGATGCCAACATCCGTCACACGGCCGGACCGGCCATCGAGCACGCTGGTGACCTGGCCGCCATCCTGTCCAACATGCGCACCGGCGATGTCCTGTTCATCGACGAAGTTCACCGCCTCAGCCGTCCGGTCGAAGAGATCCTGTACCCGGCCATGGAGGATTTTGTTCTTGATCTCATCGTCGGCAAAGGGCCGGGGGCCAAGAACGTCCGCCTCAAGCTGCCACGCTTTACCGTTGTCGGCGCGACGACCCGGCTGGCACTGATGACCGCGCCTCTGCGCGCTCGCTTCGGCGCGGTCTATCGCATGGACTTCTACGACCAGGCGGCGATGGAGACTATCGTCGAACGCGGGGCGCGCATCCTGGAGGTGCCCATCGAGGCCGACGGCACGTCGGAGATCGCCCTGCGGGCGCGCGGGACGCCGCGTGTCGCGCTGCGATTGCTGCGACGGGTTCGCGACTATGCCCAGGTGCGCTCCAACGGAGACATCACGCATGAGACGGCCGTGGCCGCCCTAGATTTGATGGAGATTGACCGCCTGGGGCTGGACGATCTCGACCGGCGCGTCCTGCGGGCGATCATCGAGAAGTTTGGCGGCGGCCCGGTCGGCCTGGATACTATCGCCGCTTCCATCAGTGAAGAGTCCGACACGATCATGGATGTCGTCGAGCCATATCTACTGCAACTCGGCTTTCTGGAACGTACTGCCCGCGGCCGGGTGGCTACACCGCATGCCTACCGCCACCTGGACCTGCCGGCGCCCGAGAACGCTACCCGCGCGCCCCAACCAACCCTGTTTGATAGTGGGTCGAATGTGGAAGGATAGCTCATGGTTGAATTGGGCCGCTGGCTGATTTTTATCGGTCTGACCATTGCTTTAACCGGGGTAGTCATACTGATGGCCAACCGCTTTTTCCCCTGGCTAGGCAACATGCCCGGTAACATCAGCTTTGAGGGTGAAAATTACAAGATTTTCATTCCTCTGGGAGCGATGATCCTCGTCAGTGTCCTCGGTACCATTCTACTCAATATCCTTCTACGCATCTTTCGCAACTGATCGACCCTTGCCAGCTACCTCGCCGCTATCCCCACCATCAGCTAACCCGGAGTTTGATCCGCCAAGAATCGATATTCTCGGTGTTCCCGTTCATGCTGTATCGATGGCTGGAACGCTGGCCCTGATCGGTCGCTATATGACCGAACCACGCCTGCACCAGATTGCCACCGTCAACCCGGAGTTTGTCATGGCGGCGCAGAAGGACGCGGAGTTCATGCGCGTCCTTCAAGAAGCTGACCTCTGCCTTCCAGACGGCATTGGCCTGTTATACGCCGCCCGATGGCTGGGCCAAACCTTACCGGAGCGCGTGCCCGGCTCGGAACTGGTTTATCAACTCGCCGAGCGAGCGGCCGACCGTGGCTGGCCGTTGTTTCTTCTGGGCGCGGCCACGGGCGTGGCCGACGAAGCGTCCGCTGTTTTCACTGAACGCTATCCCGGCCTTGTCATCGCCGGCACTTACGCCGGATCGCCCGACCCCGCCGAAAATGAAACGATTGTCCGGCGAATCAACGAGAGTGAGGCGCAGCTACTCTATGTCGCTTATGGCGCGCCGAAGCAGGACCAATGGATCGCTCGCAATCGAGCCGCCCTACCGGGCGTGCGCGTGGCCATTGGCGTCGGCGGTTCGCTGGATTTCGTCACCGGCCGGGCCGCGCGCGCACCATACTGGGCGCAAGAGTTGGGCCTGGAGTGGCTGCACCGGCTCTATAAGGAGCCGTGGCGGTGGCGGCGGATGCTGGCTTTGCCACGGTTTGCGTGGCGGGTGATGATTGGCGGCGGCCGGTAACAACCAAGAGGGCAAGACAACCGGCGGCCAACATTCTGGTGATTTGACAAGGGCTTCGCGCCGGTTGACCTGTCCGTACAATGGGCGATAAATGGGTACGGGCGAGACAGGATGGCTGGAACGGCCTTCTCCTTGCAGAACCTCTAGCATGCCGTGCTGTCTCGCCCTCTTGGGATTTCTTTTCGTTCCTGCGCACCGTTGTGATACGATCTTCATCGCCATGCGTATCCTCATCACCGGTTCCAGCGGCCAGATCGGCACCAATCTTGCTCTCCACCTGCTTGAACGCGGCGACAAGGTCTTTGGTGTTGATGTCCGGCCAAACCCCTGGACTGACGCTTTTCCCACACTGCTGCAGGACCTCAGTACATCGTTCACCGATTTTGAGGGTGGGCTAGGCCACGTCCCCTACCCGCCCGCTCTTGATATGGTTGTCCACTTCGCCGCCCACGCCAAAGTTCATGAACTCGTTCAGCAACCAGTCAGGGCCATTGAAAATATTACCATGACCTTCAACGTGCTGGAGTTTTGCCGCCACAACGGGCTGCCGGTCATCTTCAGCAGTTCGCGCGAAGTCTACGGCGACATCCACCGTTACATCACTGAGGAATCTTTCGCCGACTTCGCCTTCACCGAAAGTCCCTACTCAGCCGGCAAAATCGCCGGGGAAGCGCTGATCTATTCCTACGCCCAATGCTACGATTTACGCTACCTCGTCTTTCGCTTCAGCAATGTCTACGGTCGCTATGACGTCGATCTGGAACGAATGGAGCGCGTGGTTCCGCTCTTCATTCGCGAAATCTCCCGCAAGGAACCGATCATCGTCTACGGCGAGCAGAAGGTGCTCGACTTCACCTATGTTGATGATGTCGTGGCTGGTGTGTCCCGAGGAATTGACCTGTTAGTGAATGAGGGTAAAGCTAATCAGACGATCAACCTGGCTTACGGGGAGGGTAATAGCCTGGTCACATTGGCTGATTACATCGGCGAGGAATTGGATGTCAGGCCTGATATCACCATTAAACCACCTCGAATCGGCGAGGTGACCCATTACGTGGCCAATATCGGTAAGGCGCGGGCATTATTGGACTATCAACCTCAAATGTCGCTGCGTGAAGGCATCCATCGGGCTGTAAAATGGGCAATTGATTATTGGGCGGGGCGATAATCTTTGAAATCTGCAAAATCTGTGGATCCTTGGTAGTCATGAGTATCGATGCTGAATCCAAACCGATTGAATTAGCCCGCACCCTGGCGATCGAGATAGCCTCTCGCGCCGATGAAGCCGACCGGTTAGGCCGTCTACCTGCCCAAGATGTTGCCCTGTTGCGGGAATCTGGCTATCTGGGCCTGGCTGTTCCGCTCGAATTTGGTGGTCAAGGGGCGTCCTTGCTGACCTGTGTGGCCGCGCAAATGGAACTAGCCAAGGGCAGCGCCTCGACTGCGCTGGTGGCCGCCATGCAACACCAGGTCGTCGGTTACCAACGTGAAATTCGCTCATGGCGGCCCGATGCCTTCGAGCAGATTATGCGCGAAGCGGCCGCTGGCGGGCTGCTGAATTCCCTGGCCAGCGAGCCGGCGCTTGGCAGCCCCTCTCGCGGCGGCCTGCCGGAGACAACGGCCACGCCTACCGACGACGGCGAATGCCTGATCATCAACGGTCATAAGACCTGGTCAACCGGCGGCTCGCACCTGACTCACTTGTTGGTTCGAGTTGCCGTCGGTGGTGAGCCGGGCGTTGTACTCGTGCGACAGGGTACACCGGGCATCGAGTGGGTCGAGACCTGGGGTGACACGCTGAGTCTGCGGGCCAGTGACAGCCACGATGTTTACTTTCACGATGTAATCGTACCGCGTGACAACCTGATCGAAACCGGTGATGCCAAAGCCAGGCCCAATGTCTGGTTCCCGATGATGCTCTCGGCCGTCTATCTCGGTACCGCTTTGGCCGCCCGCGACGCGGTGATTCAATACTCGCTGGAGCGCGTGCCGACCGCCCTGGGCAAGCCGATCGCCAGCCTGCCTAAGATTCAACGGCAAATCGGAGAGATCGACGTCGCTCTGCAAGCCGCCCGCGCGTTATTGCTGGAAGTGGCCTCCGGTTGGTCGGGGGATGACAGCGAACGCGCTGCGATCATGCCGCGTATCGCCGCGGCCAAGACGGTTGTGATGGACGCGGCCACCGGCGCAACGGAGCGGGCGCTGGAAGTGGCCGGCGGCTCGGCCATCACGCGCGCTCTGCCGCTGGAGCGTTATTTCCGCGATGTCCGCGCCGGGCAAATGCAGCCGCCGTCGGGAGACACGGCGTTGGAGATGGTGGGGCGGGCGGCGTTGAATTTATAGAGAATTAGTCGACAGGGTCTTACAACGGCTTAAACTGCTCAAACGCGTCCCGGCAATCTTCGCAGTACCAGATCATCCGGCAGAGCGTCGGGCCAAAGGCGTTGCGCAGGCTGGTACGGGTCGAGCCGCAGCGCGGGCATTCGGCCAGATCGAAAAAAGCGACCGAGGCGGCATCGCCTTGATGGCGGGGTGGTGGGGCCAGCCCGAACTGCCGGAGCTTTTCTCGCCCGGCCTCGCTGATCCACTCCGTGCTCCACGGTGGGCTAAGCGTTACCCGGACCGCGACCTCTTGCGCGCCTAACCGGCGCACGGCCGACTCGATATCGCGGCGCATGACATCGAACGCCGGACAACCGGCGAAGGTCGGCGTCATGGTCACCGTCACCCTATTCGGTCCTACTTCGACGTCGCGGACAATTCCCATATCGACGATGGACACAACCGGAATCTCCGGGTCCATCACGCCTTCCAGCGTTCGCCAAACTTCGCTGACTTCGATTGTCATGGCGCTCACCACTCGGCCGCCGGGTCCAGACGGGCTACGGCTTGCATCTCGGCCAGCAGGTCCATCAGGTGTTCAGTATGTTCCGTGCGAGGTATGTCACGGCGGGGTAAAGCATCATCGGGGACGGTAAAATTGCATTCATCCAGGAACGGCCGCACCATGTCCTCCCATTCCCGTTGCAGCATCTCCGCATCGGGAATGATCTCGTCCTGGACCAACAGGCCGTCTCCCGGCAGCGGTACGAACAATTGCCGCGCGTAAGGCCAGAGGGTATCCAGCGCCGCCTGAGTGCGGTCGTGGCTCTCGTCGGTTCCCAGACCCAATCGCTGTAACCACATTCCGGTATGGCGCAGATGGTAGATTTCTTCAGTTTTGATCTTGGCTGCTGCTTCGGCCACGGGTTGGTAACTACTAGCGACCAGATGTGCCAGGGTTACTCGTTCGGCGGCGTCGAAGAGATATTGCCGCAACATGGAGAAAGCCCAGTCGCCTTTTGGGAGTTCGATCATTTGGACATTCCGGTACGCTCCGGCATGGCGAAAAAAAATGAGCCGGTCGGGGTCATCGCCGGTCAGTTGCTGCCGCAGGCCATACCAGATGGAAGCATGGCCCATCTCGTCCAGGGCGATGTTGCTGAAAGCGATGTCCTCCTCAAGAATGGGCCCATGGCCGACCCACTCGGAGTTGCGGTGAGCCAGAATGAGTTCGTCATCAGCCATAGCCAGCAGTCGCTCGGCCAACGCGGTCTGGAGGGCCGGGTCCGGTGACGCCGTCATGTTTCTTCACCCTCGCTGCGCCTGATCTTCTGCATGGTGAAGACAGTGTGATACTGGTTGGGTAGCCGGAATCGCTTGCCGGTAGCCGCCTCAAAACCAGCCACATCTTCGGCCTCGCTTTGATGGATCAGATGCTCCGGGCAAACCCACCAGACAACCCCCGGCGGCTCGTTGAATCGCTCCACACCCAACCGCAACGCCTCCTCCGGCGAACGGGCTGTCACCTCACCAACATAATCAACATAGGTCATCCCCTGTCGTTGCGACTGTTTGCTAAACACGGCAAACTGAATATGGCTATCGCCGCCAGACTGTCCTTCATCCAGCAAGGCCGCCAATTCCTCGGCCGTTCGCTGCAAGATAGCTTCGGCGGGGACAACCCACAGGCTGTAGCATGCCGGGCGACGGGCGAAGACATCGCGAGCGTTCAATAAAGCTAGTTCAGCATCCGCGGCGTGGACCGACCCGACATTGCGGTGCGGCTGTCCCGCCTTATCCTGTTTGAACACCTCGTAGCGAGGCCATTGATCGGTCATGGTGGTTAGCAATCTGTCTGTTACCCGGCCAGAGGCCGTGGCCGATCCAGAGGCCGGGGCCGGCCATTTGAACTCTTTTTCGCGGCGTAGGACTCGGCCGCCTCGCGCACCCAACGGCCGTCTTCGTGGGCCTTCCGTCGCGCGGCCAACCGCTCAGCGTTCATCGGCCCGTCGCCTTTAATCACCCGCCAGAACTCGTCCCAGTCAATCTCGCTACCGGTCCAGTGGCCGGTTGCCGAGTCCAAATTGATAGCTGGATCGGGGACGCTGAGCCCCAGCGCTTGCAACGCCGGGACCAGTTCATCGATGAACTCCTGGCGCAACTGGTCGTTGGTCTTGGTCTTGATACCCCAGCGCATCAGTTGCGGCGTATTGGGCGATTCACTGTCGTGGGGGCCAAACATCATCAGCGCCGGCCACCACCAGCGGTCGATGGCTTCCTGGGCCATCTTGCGCTGGGCAGGCGTGCCTTGGGCGTAGCGGATGATCATCTCCTGCCCTTGCTTCTTATGGAAGCCTTCCTCGGCGCAGATGCGGACCATGGCCCGCGAGTAAGGACCGTAGGAACAGTGAGCCAGCATGGTCTGGTTCATGATCGCCGCACCGTCAACCAGCCAGCCGATCGCGCCGATGTCGGCCCAGCCGAGCGTCGGGTAGTTGAAGACGCTGGCATACTTGGCGCGACCCTCCAGCAAGGCGTCGATCATCTCGTCGCGGCTGGCGCCCAGCGTCTCGGCGGCGTGATAAAGATACTGGCCATGCCCGGCCTCATCCTGCACCTTAGCCAGCAGCACCATCTTGCGCCGCAGGTTAGGCGCGCGGGTGATCCACGCCCCTTCCGGCAGCATGCCGACAATCTCGCTGTGGGCGTGCTGGGAGATCATGCGGATCAATTGCTTGCGGTACGCGTCGGGCATCCAGTCTCCCGGCTCGATCTTTTCGCCGCGTGCGATGCGCGTCTCAAATTCAGTCATTTTGGGATCGTAAGTCGGTTCGTTCATCGGCCTGCGCTCCGTTGAGTAAGATAATATCTAGTATAGACAAAAAGGCGGTTCGGATCGAACGCTTCTTCTTTCCCTCATAGACACGCTTTAGTCCGAACTTGATGGAAAACGTGCCGCCCGCTTCTCCCGCAAGGCCTCCACCCCGGCCATCATATCCTCGTGGAAAAAGCCTAACATCTCCAGTGCCAGGGAATGGTCGAAGATTGGCCCGGCCTGTAGCAGCCACTGATTCAGCGCACGCTTGGTGTAGCGAGTGGCGTGGCGAGGACCTCTCGCCAGCTTGAGGGCCACTTCCTGCGCCTTGTCGAGTAGTTCCTCGTCCGGCACACACAAGCTGACAAGGCCGATGCGCTCCGCCTCACGGCCGTCCACGAATTCCGATGTCATCAGATAGTACTTGGCCTTGGCCATACCTACCAGCAACGGCCAGATGATGGCGGCGTGGTCGCCCGCAGCCACCCCCATTCGCACATGACCATCAGCCAGCCGGGCGCTCTCGGCGGCGATGCTGATGTCGGCCAACAGAGCCACGACCAACCCCGCGCCGACAGCCGCACCATTGATGGCCGAGACGATGGGCTTGTTACAGCGCAACATGTTGTAGACCAGGTCACGAGCCTCATCGAGGATGCGGCCGATCTCCTCCGGGTTGCGGTAGGCGTTCTCCACCATCCCCAGGTCGCCGCCGGCGGAGAAGGCCCTTCCCGCGCCGGTCACGACGGCGACATGAACGTCGGGGTCACGGTCTATGGTCTGCCAGACCTCGACCAGCTCAGTGTGCATGCGGCTGTCGGCTGCGTTCAGGACCTCTGGGCGGTTGAGCGTCAGCCACAAAATATCAGATTCACGTTGGTCGAAACGAATATATTGGAATTCAGCATAGTTCATCAGAAGTTTCTTCCTGTTCGGTTGGGGTTGTCGCACGGACATTCTAGCTTAGACTCGACAATGAAGCATCCCAATAAGTGATAAGTAGCCCAATCGATTTCTGTCCAAACGCTCGAGAAATACAGCAGGCAATCACCAGACATCGGAATGATCATCCTCCGCGTAGCCACGCTTATTGTTGGCGCATTTATTAGCGGCCGCACTGTCCTCTCGGCCATCTACGCCTTATTCTGCCTCACGCCGACCAAGTTACCCTCATTGGCTGGCTCTTCGGATTCGGACGATGGCCCCTTATGCTCCGTGGACTTCTGACCGGTCTTTGGCTTCCCAGGCTCTGCGGATGCGAGCAAAATCTCGTCTCAATTGACTGATTCGAGTTTTAGCATCCGGTTTGCGCTCGCTTGCCTCGCCTTGAACCGAAAGGCTTCGGATGCTAAACTTCTTAATCATGGAAGAACAAGACATCATGCGCGAACAGGCGCAAATTCTGACCGACAGAGCTTATCGCCACCAGGTTCAAGGCGAATTAGGTGACGCGATAGCCTTGTACCGGCGCTCGCTCGCCATCTACCCGACCCCTGAAGCGCATACCTTTCTCGGTTGGGCTTACAGCCTGATGGGGCGCTATGAAGAAGCTATGGGCGAGTGCGAGAAGGCGATTGATCTCGATCCGGCTTTTGGTAACCCCTACAATGACATCGGCGCTTACCTGATCGAGATGGATCGGCACGATGAAGCCATTCCCTGGTTGGAAAAGGCCATTGAGGCTGAGCGTTACGATTCACCACAATTTCCCTATGTCAATCTTGGGCGCGTATATGAGACTCTCGGCCGGCAATCAGAGGCGCTTAAAGCCTACGATCAGTCGCTGGCCATCGCCCCGCTCTATATGCCGGCCCATTGGGCGAAAACACTCTTACTCGGGCGGCTGAACTGAGCCGCCTGTAACTACCCAGATGGCCCGTCGCATCGGCCATATCACGATCGCCGCCGTCGGCAAATTGCGTGCGACCCACTGGCAACGGGCGCAAGCCGACTATGTCCGTCGCCTCGAACACTACACTGGCTTTAACCTGATCGAGGTCAAAGATGTGGTGGGCAAATCAATGCCCGATGCCGTGGCTGTGGCTAAAGAGGGGGAATTGCTATTAGCGGCCGCCTCTGGCCGGCGAACCATCCTGCTATTGGAGGAGGGTCGCCTGCAAACCAGTAGTCAGATGGCCCAAACCTTGCGGGCTCAATTGGAGCAGTTCGGCCATCTGGTCTTTTTAATTGGTGGGCCACTCGGCTTTGACGAAGCAGTGAAGGCTGCGGCGCACGACAAATGGGCGTTATCGCCGTTTACCTTCACCCATGAGTTGGCGCGGGTAATCTTGCTGGAGCAACTTTATCGGGCGTTCACCATCCTCCACGGCGAGCCTTATCACAAATAGCGACGGGCTGGTCAATCCAGGTTTCCCCCAATCACCACTACGAATTCTCCTCGCGACTCGGTTTCATCGACAAGCGCTATCAATTCCGACAATCGTCCCCGGTGCATTGTCTCAAATAGCTTGGTCAACTCATTGGCCACTGCTGCCGGGCGATCGCCATAGACGATCAACGCGTCGGCTAAAAACTCGCGTAACCGGTGGGGGGATTCATAGAAGACCAGCGTGTGCGGCGAATCCCGGTCGACTTCCAGGAAAGTTCGCCGCTTGCCGCTTTTGCGTGGTGGAAAACCCCGAAAGGTAAAACTATGCGAGGGCAGGCCGGACAGCACCAACGCCATGATGAGCGCTGTCGGGCCGGGGATCATCGTGACCGGCAAGTCCAACTCCACCGCGCGGCGAACCAGCGTAAAGCCGGGGTCGGCCACACCCGGAGTTCCGGCATTGGAGACGATCGCAACGGCCTGGCCTTCTTGCAACAATTTAATAATACGCCCACCGGCCTGGGCTTCGTTGTGTTCGTGAAAGGCGATTTGGGGTTTCTTGATGGCGAAATGTTTCAATAACATTCCGGTCTTGCGGGTATCCTCACTGGCGATGGTATCCACCTGTCGCAAGACTTCCAGCGCACGTAAGGTGATGTCGCCCAGGTTGCCGATTGGCGTCGCCACCACGTAAAGGGCCGGCGGGATGGGTTGGTTTATGTCGGTTCCACCCATTCCATCTTGGCTCCCAATATCTGCATCGTTTCCACAAAACCTGGGAAGCTATCGGTAATACACGAGGCATCATGAATCAGGGTTGTGCCTTTGGCAACCAGCCCGGCTACGGCCAGGGCCATCCCCAGTCGATGATCGTCGTGGCTATCAACCGGCGCGCCACGCAAGCTGTGCGGACCTTCAACGGTGAAGCCGTCAGGATATTCGGCGATGTCGATTCCCAGATGGGCTAGTTCCCCGGCTAAAACGGCGATCCGGTCTACCTCTTTGACCCGAAGCTCGGCCGCATCCCG